>WJMC01000059.1 GCA_014728145.1 Candidatus Zixiibacteriota bacterium
GGAATGAAAGAGATAGACTGATGCAACCCTTTACTCGCGCGCCGTTAAAGCCGGCTTCAGCTCGATCAAATCTGGCGTTTCGGATTTTTTTGATCATCGGCTTCATAGTTATTGTATTTGTGTTTATCTATTATAATCAGAGCGTGATCAGCCGACTGAAGGAAAACTCCCTGCGTATGGTCAACCTGAGCATCAAGCTGTTGCAGAGCGAGCTCTCTATGGAATCTTCGGGCGAGGCGACCGGGATCATATTTGATGAGATTATCGCTCCGACGGAGATACCGATTATAATCGCCGACCGCTACAACGAACCCCTCTTTTTCCGCAATATCAGCGGTCTTGAGGAGGAGAGTGTAACCGAGGAGAACCGTCCGGTGCTCAGGGAGATGATCGAGACGATGAACCGTATCAACGGGCGCTTCCCGATCAAACATCAAAACCCGATTACCGGCGAAGAAACGGTCATCAATTACTTCTACTACGGCGATCCGATTCTAATCAAGCAACTGCAGGCCATGCCCCTGATAGAGATCGGACTGGTCGTGATTTTTATAGTCGTCGGTTATGTCGGGTATCGGAATATCAAGCGTTCCGAGCAGAATTTTATCTGGGTCGGGATGGCCAAGGAAACCGCCCATCAACTGGGAACGCCGATATCTTCCCTGATGGGCTGGCTGGAGATTATAAAGTCCGAGTCACCTGAAACTGAGGATACGCAAGCACCGGGATCCTCCGAAATCGATATGAAGGAGATTACCTCGCGGATGGAAAACGATGTCCACAGGTTACAGAAAATAGCCAACCGGTTTTCGCAGATAGGTTCGGAACCGATACTGAGTTCTACCGACCTCAACCAGGTAATTTTGAGCACGGTCGAATATTTCCGCCAGCGACTTCCCTACCAGGGTAATGGAATGAAGATAGAATTCGATCCCGGCCCTCCGGCTCCTGTCAATATAAATGCCGAGCTGGTGGGGTGGGTGTTCGAAAATTTAATCAAGAACTCACTCGAAGCCTGTGATCCGAAGGCCGGAAGAATTCATATATCAACCCGAATAAGCGTTGAAAGAAAGCAGGTCGAAGCTACAGTCGAAGACAATGGCCGGGGAATACCGGCGCCCAGCCAGGGCAAGATATTTCAGCCCGGGTTTACCTCCAAGAAACGGGGCTGGGGGCTGGGGCTCAGCCTGGCGAGACGGATTATCGAACAGCACCACAAAGGCAGGATCAGCTTGAAGATTTCCGAGCCGGGTGAGGAAACAGTGTTTCTGGTTTGCCTGCCCCTCGACCGGAATAGAGGTAAAAACAGGCACGATAACGACAAAACATAGTAGCCGATGTTTTCATGATCAGATAGACAAAGAAGGTTTTATATGCAGTCAAAAGATGAAGCTCGCAGAATTCTCTGGGTCGATGATGAAATCGAACATCTCAAACCGCATATCATGTTTTTGAAGAAAAAGGGCTATGACGTTAGCGAGGCCGCTTCGGGGCATGATGCGTTGGAGCTGATCAAAAAGCAGGCCTTTGACCTGGTGCTTTTAGACGAGATGATGCCGGGGATGGACGGGCTTCAGACCATGCAGGAGATCAAGGAAGTCGATCCCGCTCTGCCGGTCGTGATGGTCACCAAAAGCGAAGAAGAAGACTTGATGGAGCAGGCGATCGGACGACAGATCGCGGATTACCTGACCAAGCCGGTCAATCCCTCGCAGGTACTGATGGTCACAAAGCGAATCTTAGACAGTAAGAAGATCCGTCAGTCGCATTTCTCCCGCGACTATGTTCAGGAATCGGGCAAGCTTCGCGCGCGGTTGTACGGACCGATGGAGCCCGCGGACTGGATCGATACCCATCGCCAACTCAGCCAGTGGGATGTCGCCCTGGATGCTCATCCCGATTCCGGCTTCGCTGAAACCCAGCGTGATCTGCGTCGTGACTGCAATGTCGAGTTTTGTAAATATATCGAAAAAGTTTACCCGCGCTGGATGAAAACTAAGGATCGCCCGGTTATGTCTCCCGGGGTAGTGCGTGAATTTGTCGTTCCGCACCTGAAACGCAAAACACCGGTTTATTTCATCGTTGTCGACTGCATGCGCTATGACCAGTGGCTGACTATCGAGCCGGTGATCGGCGAACTCTTCCAGGTCGAAAAAGACTATTACTTTTCACTTTTGCCGACTGCCACGCCGTTTGCGCGCAATTCGATTTTTGCCGGGGAGTGGCCCGAACAAGTGGCCGAAATCCTGCCCGACCTGTGGCGCAACGCGCAGTCCGAGAAATCATTGAACGCCAATGAAAGGGAACTCCTCGTAAGACAACTCGACCGGATGGCGATTCGTATGCAGGGTGAAATCCGTTACGCCAAGGTCCTGGAACAGAAAGAAGGCGAGCAGTTGGCCAAGCGGATTACAACCTACCAGAATAAATCGATTATGGCTATGGTTTTCAATTTCATCGATCTTCTTTCGCATGGCCGTTCCGAATCCGAGATCCTGCTGGAGGTAGCCCCCAATGAATCCGCTTTTCGCTCTTTGATGAAATCCTGGTTTATGCATTCCTCGCTGTATGAAATCCTTAAATATCTCTCGACTCAGGACTGCAAGGTCATAATCACCACTGATCACGGTTCGATTTTGGCTAACCGTGGCACCACGGTAAAGGGTCGCAAGGAAGCTTCGACTAACCTGCGCTATAAATATGGTGACAACCTGGCCTGTAATACCCGCGAGGTGGTGCTGGTGAAACATCCGGAAAAGTTCCACCTGCCTCGCTTTGGTGTCTCAACAACTTACATCTTCGCCAAGGAAGATCACTATTTTGTATATCCCACACAGTATCATAAGTATGTCTCCAAATACGCCAACACGTTTCAACATGGCGGGATTTCATTAGAGGAGATGGTCCTGCCGGTGATAACGCTCTCCCCCCGGAGATAAGCAATGCGCGCAGTGATCGAGACATCCTCACCCGAGGAAACCCGTCAGTTCGCGCGCAGAATTGCGGGACTGGTATCTTCGGGTACAGTGATCGCCTTAAGCGGTGAACTGGGGGCGGGAAAAACCGTTTTTGCCAAAGGATTCTGCCATGCCCTCGGTTTTGGCGGTAATGTCAGTTCGCCCAGTTTTACACTGGTTAACATCTACCAGGTCGGGACCCTGACGATCAATCATGTCGACTGCTACCGCCTCAACGATCCATCCGAGGTGGAAGATCTGGGACCCGATGAGCTATTTTATCCGGCCGGGATAACCCTCGTTGAATGGGCCGAGAAAGTAAAATCCTATCTGCCCGCAACAACGGTCTGGATTAAAATAGAACTTCTCACGGCAGAATCCCGTCGAATCGAGATCGTCGATCCCCGAACCTGAATTAATTTACTTGCCAGGATGGTAAAAACATCTAAGTTGGTAACATATGCTCATACTGTGTCTGGACAGTTCCGGTCCGTTTTTAAAAACGGGGCTATTCGAGGATCTGAATTGTTTGAACCAGAGTTCATCCGACAGTCGTGGAAACCATTCAGCCCGAATAATACTTCAGATCGAAAATGCCCTGCGCGAATCAGGCCGTAAAATCGATCAGGTCGACCTGATCGCAATAAATCTCGGTCCCGGTTCGTTTACCGGCCTCCGGATCGGATTAGCGGCGGTAATGGGTATCGCCGGTGCGCGGGGTATACCGGTTGTCGGATCAAACGCTTTTGAGATGATCCGGCCGGCCCTCAAGGAGAAGACCGGACACTTCCTGGCGCTGATTGTATGCCGTGGAAACGAGTTCTACTGCGCTGAGTTCGAATCCGATTCCGATCAGGTCAGGCAAATGGGACCTTGCCGAACAGTAACTGTCAAGGATTTCGAGCAATCATCACAAGAATATTTTTTAGTCGGTCAGGGTGCCGGAAGATTTTTTGAGCTCGCTTCTGACGACCTTAGAAAAAGGTTGAGGACAGAACTGGAACACGATGATTTGCCACGACTTGCGGATCTGGCGAGATTGTCTTATACTAAACATCAAAGTGAGAAAAAAGCTCAGGCGGGATTGCCGGAACTGTTTTATCTGGCACCCTCGCAGGCGGAATTAAACTATGCCAAACGACAATCTGAAAATAAGTAGTATTACACCTGCTGATCTGGATGATGTCTACATAATTGAAACTAGCACCTTCCCGGATCCATGGCCGTATGCTATCTTCATTTCCGATTTGGAAGATCCGCAGACTTTCTGCTGGAAAGCGAAAATCGAGAAAAAGCTGGTGGCCTTTATAATTTTTCGACTTGAAAACAAAACCATTCACCTGACAAATATAGCGGTCAGGGAAGATTTTCGACGTAAAAAGGTTGGACATCGACTTTTGAAAAAGTTATTATATAAGGCCAGAGAGTATAAAAGCGAATACATATACCTGGATGTGCGTAAATCCAATCAGGCGGCGATAGATTTCTACCGCCGTTACGGTTTTGAGGTGTTACTTGAAAGAAAGGGCTATTACCGTCGTCCTCCCGAAGATGCATTGGTGATGGTTCTTCAGATGACAGAGAGGTCTGATCGTGGAGTGGTTCAAGAAAGCTCGCGAAGGTCTGATATCGCAGAAGAAGAAGGATATTCCCGAGGGGATCTGGATCAAATGTCCGGATTGCAGTGAGATCCTGTATGCTAAACAGCTCGAGAAAAACCTGCAAACCTGCCCCCATTGCAGTTATCATTTCAAGATAAAAAGCCATGACTATATCCGCATGCTTCTCGACAACGGTGATTTCGAAGAGCATGACCAGGGCTTGATCTCGGGTGATCCGCTCGAATTCAAGGATTCCAAGCGCTACCCTGATCGAATCAAGGCGGCCCAGAAGAAGACCGGGATAAACGATGCTGTCATCTGTGGTCTCGGCAAGATCGACAGCAAGCCGGTCTCGATTGCGGTCATGGACTTCAGCTTCATAGGCGGAAGTATGGGTTCGGTTGTGGGCGAGAAAGTGGCGCGGACGATCGAACGCGCGCTTCAGCATCGAATTCCGCTGGTCGTAATATCGTGCACAGGAGGGGCACGAATGCAGGAGGGTATCCTGAGCCTGATGCAGATGGCCAAAACCTCCGCTCTTCTGGCACGGCTGGACGAAGAAAAGATTCCGTTTATCTCTATTCTCACTAATCCCACCACGGCGGGTGTGATGGCCAGTTATGCTTCATTGGGTGATGTCATCATAGCAGAACCGAAAGCTCTTTTGGGTTTTGCCGGGCAGAGAGTGATCAAACAGACCATCCGGCAGGACCTGCCGGAGGGATTCCAAAGTTCCGAATTTTTTATGGATCATGGTTTTCTGGATAAGATCGTCCACCGCAAAGACCTCCGTAAAACCGTGGCCCTTCTGCTGGATTACATGAACCATGACCTATCCTGAAGCTCTCGAGTTTCTCTATGGTCTCGAGTTGTTCGGGGTCAAGCTCGGACTGGAGAATATTACCAACTTCCTGAAGCGTCTGGATAATCCCCAAAAAAGTTTTCGGGCCATTCATGTTGCCGGCACCAACGGCAAGGGGTCGGTAGCATCAATTCTGGAATCGATTCTGGTAGAAGCGGGATACAGGGTTGGCAAGTTCACCTCGCCTCATCTCTATGATTTCAAGGAACGGTTTCATATCAATAAAAAGAAAGTTGACGAACAAAAGATAGCAGATTTCATTTCCGCACATCATGAATACATCAAGGGCACCCGCACGACATTTTTTGAGACCTGCACCGGATTTGCCTTCGACCTTTTTCGTGAGCAGAAAGTTGACTGGGCGGTGGTCGAGGTCGGCCTGGGTGGCAGGCTGGATGCTACCTCGCTGGTTGAACCGGATCTCACGGTGATTACAAAAATCGCTTCCGACCATACTAAGACCCTGGGTGACACGATCGCTAAAATCGCTTATGAGAAATGCGGTATCCTGAAACAGGGGGTGCCTGTGGTAACTTCCGCTGAGCATCCCGATGCGCTCGAGGTGATCGATCAGCGTTCATCCGAAATGAACGCCCCGCTTTACAAACTAAAACCATCGGAGAAGCTTAAGCTGAAAGCGATAAATCCGGATTTGACTGAATTCAGCTACAGCCCCAATTCCGTCGGGCCGTGCGATTACAGTTCAAACCTGATCGGCCTCCATCAGGCTGAAAACTGCGCCCTTGCGCTACTGGGTATCTATGTGCTCGAGCGGGATGGATTGGTCGTTTCTGAGAAGTCCAGGCGGGACGGTTTGAACAAGGTCTTTTGGCCGGCGAGGATGCAGTTTGTAAACACGCAACCAGATCTGGTTCTGGACTGCGCCCACAATCCTGATGGTGTGGAACGGATGGTTGCAAGCCTTGAACAGATCTATCCCGGCAGAAAGTTCAATATCGTAGCCGGGATGCTTCGCCGTCCGGATTTCCCTTTAATTTTCGAGACCCTTAAAAGAGTGGCCAAATTGGTGATCCTGACGATTCCGGAGCATTCCGGTCGCGCGCCACAGCCGGAGTCATTGGCTCGTGAGGCAATTGAATCACGCCTTAACTTCAAGTTGATCGAGGATGTGCTCGAGGCCTATCGCTACTGTCAAAAGATTACCGCATCGGAAGACCTGATGATTGTGTTCGGGTCACATTTCAGCGTCGGCAGGATCATGAAATATGAAAATATCCCGACTTAATTAATAAAGACGTGTATAATTATTAGATAGTTATGACCTCCGAATCAGAAAAAGGTGTCGAAAAAAGAACGGTTGTCCAGCTCGAGGAACAGCTTTCACAGCATATCTCAGAGCTGACCTCGGCCAACAAGCGTCTCAAGAGAAAGATCTTCGATCTTTACACGATCTTCGAGATCTCGCGTCATCTCAATTCGGTCCTGGACACAACCAGCCTGCTGGATGGTATCATCCTGACCGTGATTGGCCAGATGGGGGTGTCGGGTTGCGCCATATTTACAGTTTCCAAAGATGACAGCGGGTTGGTCCTTTCTAAAAGCAAGGGGTTTGATCTGGAAGAGTCACGACCCTGCCGGATTCCGTTTTCGAGCAAGCTCTACGGTCTGGTCGCGCGCTCTCCCAACAGCACTCATCACCTCTCCGAAATCGAGGTCAAGCTGAAAGAAGCCTGCCCGGAACTGGATATCCTGAAAAATCTGGACTGCGAACTGGTGATCCCGATGAGCCTTAAAAACAAGATCTGCGGGCTCCTGATCGTGGCCGGCAAGATTTCTGGTACACCGTTTTACGAGGATGACAAGGATTTCCTTTCTATTCTGGCCAACCAGCTTTCTGTGGCGGTCGAAAACGCGCGTCTGTTCGAAAGTGAAAAGGAAGCTTACTACCAGCTTTCAAAAGCCCAGAATCAACTGGTCGAAACAGAGAAACTGGCGGCTCTGGGACAACTTTCAGCCCGGGTCGCGCACGAGGTCAATAACCCGCTCGGGATCATCAAGAATTATCTCGAACTGACCCGTCAATCGGCCGAAGACAATAGTGAGATCAATGGTTATGTGGATATTTTAAAAGACGAGGTCAACCGCATAGCTCGCATTGTGCGCCAGTTGCTAGATTTCTATCATCCTCACTCAACGCGGAGGGGAAGGATCGAACTGGCGCGTGTGCTGGATGAGATCGTTGTACTCGTATCAGTACAGCTCGAATCGAAACGTATAGTTTTGAAAAAGGACTATCCTGAGGATTTCGCTTTCGTTTGGGCCTCCTCGGAGCAGTTAAAGCAGGTGTTTTTAAACCTGATTATGAATGCTCGCGACTTTATGCCTGATGGTGGAGAACTCGGAATCAGTGGAAAAATTAAGGATAGCCAGGCGGTAATCGAGTTTTCGGATAACGGTCCGGGGATTGATACGAAACCAATAAATCGTATCTTTGAACCGTTCTTTACAACCAAGAAAAATGGTGCCGGGACAGGTTTGGGGCTCTCGGTTTGTTATGGAATAATCTCAAAACATGGAGGATCAATCAGTGTCAGAAACCGCGAAAGCGGAGGGAGTCAATTTACGATCAGACTACCAATCCATACTGAAGGATAAAGAGGTAAACATTCCCAGGTTGCTGGTGGTCGATGATGAACGCCGTATGGTAGACAGCCTGAAATCTCTTCTCACCAAGCAGGGCTATACGGTGGAAACCGCCTATGACGGCGATGAAGCGGCCGATAAGATTTCTCAGAACCGCTACGACCTGATTATTTCCGATATCAAGTTGCCCAATAAAAATGGCCTGGAATTGCTGAGCCTGGCCCAGAAAAAAGATCCTGACGCTGTGGTGATCCTGATGACCGGGTATGCCTCGCTTGAGTCTGCGGTCGATGCGATCGGGCAGGGTGCTTATGATTACCTGCTCAAACCGGTCGAATTTCCTCATCTCAAGATGGCGGTGTCACGTGGATTGGATAAGCATTTCTCCAACCAGGCCAGAGATGAACTGCTGGAGCAGTTAAAAAGCCAGAATACCGAACTCAATCGCAGGATAGCTGAACTCAATGCCCTCTACAGGGCAGGTCATTCGCTTTCATCGACTATCGAACTGCGTGAGCTTTTGGAACAGATCATTACCATTGCTACCGGTGTAATAGGTGCCAAGGCCGGGTCTGTGATGCTCATCGATACAGATATTAACCATCTCAAGATAAAGGCCTCGATCGGAATCGACCATGATCTTGCTTCGAAAGTCTCACTGCCGTTGGGATCATCAATTGCAGGTACTGTAGCTCAGTCCGGCGAACCTGTCATGATCGACGATATCGAAAAAGACCCCGAGTTCAAGCGCAAGGCGAAAACTACCTATGAATCCAAATCGGTGCTGTCTGTCCCGCTCATTATCAAGGGTGAGGTTATCGGTGTTATCAATCTGACCGACAAGCATGGCGATGAGAAATTCAGCGAGCACGATCTCAAACTGCTGACTACTCTGGCATCGCAGGCCGCAATAGCGATCGATGATGCCCGTCACTTCGAGGAAGCCTCCCGTAAACTGCGCGAATTTGTTGCCCTTTACGAAATCGCCTCTGAACTTCCCAACATGGATGATTTCCAGCAGATGGCGCGCCTCGTGCATTTTCATATCCGCAACATCATGCCGGTCGACATGACCCTCTGGCTCTCGCATGACCAGTCCCGCAACAGCCTGACATTCAATTTCTGGGAGGGCTGGGGCAATGAGCATTTCGAGCAGGTTGAACACGAGGAGATACCCATTACCGGTGAACAACTCGAGAAACATGACAAACGGGCTGAAATCGTACTCGGTTTTCTTAATAACAACCTCCCTATCGAGGGGGAAATCAGGGCGTTTCGGGCGGTGCCCATCTATGCCAAAGGATCTTTCTATGGGCTCTTCTGCATGGGCAGTTTAAGGCAGGCCTCATTCAATGTAGATCATGAGTACCTGGCTTCGATTGTAACCTCCCAGGCGGCTTCGCTCTATGAGCGCCAGCGGGCAATGCTGAACGCCACCCAGTTGATGACAATGGGTAACATGGTCTCCGAAATATCTCATGACCTGCGCAAACCTCTTACCAATGTCAAGGGTGCGCTCCAGATCCTCAAAAACCGCACCGAGGAATCTATGGAAAACAACGAAATCTTTGATATGACTCAGCAGGAGCTTTCAAGGTTGTCCGAGTTGGTGCGCGAACTGGTCGATTTCTCCAATCCCAAAAAGTACCAGACCGAAAAACAACGTGTCGAGGAAGCCCTCGATCGTGCTCTCAAACTTGTCAGCCATGATCTCGAAAAGAGCAAGATCGAACTCGAAACAAACTTCGAGTCGAACCTTCCCCTGGTTTCACTGAACTTTAACCAGATCATTGAAGTCTTCCTGAATATATTTATCAATGCCATCGATGCCATGGGGGCGGAGGGTAAATTGACTGTGTCTGCCTTACGGCATACCGAGAAAAAGACCGGAAAGCAATATGTACAGATACAAGTCAGTGATACCGGCGAAGGTATCGCCCCTGAGGACCTTCAGCGAATCTACGACCGATACTTCACGACCAAGCCGACCGGAACAGGACTCGGGCTTGCTGTTGTGGAGCGTATCATTATGGCACATAACGGATATCTCGATGTTACCTCACGCAAAGGTGAAGGTACTACCTTCTATATCAATCTGCCGATTTCATCATAGTAACCAGGCTCTTCTTGCTATTTTTGTTGACTTTTAGTCAAATAATATGATTTTGCAATTCGTTGCAAGTTTTAGGCATGGTGTTGCTCAACAATATCGTGAATCAGTCGATATATTGTTATAGGTTTTCATTCTCAGGAGTAAGATGAGTAAAGACAAGACCAAATTGCTGATAATCGACGATGATCCCAAGGTCGGGTGGATACTGACCGAAGGATTGGGCGATGACTACGATATCCATCTCGCACGCGATGGTATCGAAGGTATCCAGGTGGCATCCAAAGAGAAGCCGGAGTTGATCCTGTTGGATATCAAGATGCCTGGCATGGATGGTATCGAGGTGCTTCGCAAGCTGAAAAAGGGCGAAGTACCCTCCGAAGTTATCATGCTTTCCGGACACGGCGAGACCAATTATATCGTCGAATCGATACAGCTCGGCGCGGCGGAGTTTATCAACAAACCGTTTGACGTCAAGGAAGTTGAAATTCACCTGCATTCGGTTCTGGAAAAGAGCCAGTTGCGTTCCAAGATAAAAGAATATGAAAAAGAGCTGAAGGCCAAGAACCAGTATGAGTCTTTCGTGGGTGACTCGCCTAAAATGCTGGAGGTCAAAAATGTAATCGAGCAGGTGGCCGACAGCGACCTCACTGTTTTGATCAGGGGGGAATCGGGTACCGGCAAGGAGATCGTGGCCCGTATGCTCCACAGTCTCTCGGGACGCTCATCGGAATCATTCAACAAGGTGAACTGTGCCGCGATCCCGCGTGACCTTCTGGAAGCTGAACTGTTCGGCTATGAGAAAGGCGCATTTACCGGGGCTCATAAAACCAAGCCGGGACGTTTTGAAGTTGCCAACAACGGTACTATATTTCTGGATGAGATCGGGGATATGCATCTCGACTTGCAGTCCAAGCTGTTGCAGGTTCTGGAACAGCAGGAGTTCGTGCGCGTCGGCGGTATACAAAATATCAAGGTCGATGTGCGGATCATCTGCGCCACCAACCGCAATCTCGAGCAGGCTATAGCCGATCAGAAATTCCGCGATGACCTGTTCTATCGTCTCAATGAAATCACGATCTTTTTGCCTCCCTTACGCGATCGTGAGGGCGATGTCTCCCTGCTGGTGGATCATTTCCTGAAAAAGTACAATGTCCTGTATAAAAAAGAATACGCATCGTTATCTCGTGAGACCATGGATAAGCTCGAAAACTACACCTGGCCTGGTAATGTCCGTCAGCTTGAAAACATCATGAAGCAGATCGTGGTACGCGAGGATGAGACCCTGGTGGATGATTTCTTCCGCAATGACGCTGTCCGTACTCCCGGACAGGTGCCCCAGCAGGCTCAAAAGCAACAGCAGAGGGTACCGGTGGCGGCCGGGGTCGAGCATGAGGAAGAGTCTTCCGGCCCGCGGGATTATTCACTGAAAAAGAGGGTATCGCGTGCGGTCGAGGCTGAGGAAGTCGCCCTGATTTCCGAGGTGCTCAACAAGGTCAACTGGAACCGTCGCAAGGCCTCCGAGCTTCTGGATATATCCTACCGGTCGCTTCTGTACAAGATCAAAGAATACAAGATCAACGAGATCAAGTAAGTAGATTTATATCTGCCAGAGGTACTGAATCTTTAAGAAGAATTGCCTGGTCGATTCCTGCATTTTCGATTCACCGTAAAAGAGCTCAAAATCCCTTAATTTGTGAGACGAGCCCAGATAGACAAGCGTGAATGGATTCACTTGATAAGTTATCAGCGGATCGAACTCCCAGGTTTTCGCGAAGTCACTGTAATAAGTGATAAGGCGAAATGAGAACTCGCGTGTGAGTTGCAGGTCTATTCTTGTGCTGGTGTAGTAGCCTTCGGAAAGCGTGCGGTCCGAATCGGGATCGGAATACCTGGTGTATTGATATGAGGGCGATACAAACAGCCTGTCGAGCGGTTTGATTGTCGCATTTACATAGATCGAGATCTCATCGCTCATTTTCGGTGTGGCCGGAGTAACTCTCCAGAGCGATTTGCCGTAACTCAACCTGAAGCCGATATCGAGTTCATCGATAAAATGTGTGTTAAGATCTGCATTGAATCTCCTGATTCCATCAAACATGTATCCTGAGAAGTTCTCCCGACCCACCAGATAACTGATATTGACAGACGATTGGCCCGGTAGTGTTATCCCGCCTCCGGCCTGAGCCGATTCATCTTTTCGTTCGCCGTCATGATTCCACCCGCGTTCCACGTAAGCCCAGAGGTTGGCCTGGGCGACGATATCTGATTTTGGGTAGAATACATATTTAATGCGAGAGTCCACCAGGCGGCTGTCGTTTGAATTCTCGAATCCGTTGGCAGTTCTCAATGTGGGTGATTTTTCACGGTAATCGATATTGAAGTGGATGTTTCTTCCCATCCGTTCGAGACTGGTGTAGAATCCATGTCCCCAGAATGACTCATTATCCAAAGCCAGGGTATACCTGCCGTTATCGAAATAGATATTACCGTAGAAATCCGGCAACAGATTTTTATCCTGCTCATCGGTATGCGATGCGACGGCTTGAATTTTGATCTTATAATTCTTGTTTAATTTCCAGGCACCATCCAGGCTGATCAAACTTCCGCTTCCGTCATCTTCGTAGCGACGATCGGTCACCAGTAGACCGAGATGAGATTCCAGGCCGAATGTCTGCCTGACACGCAGGATATTAGACATGCTTTCGCCTGCCTCCACCCTGGTACTGAAATCCTCGGCAGGCAAAAGAAGTGGCGAACTTTCATCATAAGCGGATAAAAATGCAATATTGAGATCGTTCATGCGACCGATAAATTTGCCCGCGAATAACGGGTCGTTGATCGAGCGCGTGTAGACGACATCCAACCAGGTCGAAAACAGATCGGAACCCTCCTGGAAGAAGGGTCGATGTTCGGGAAGAAAAACAGCGAAAGGTGAATTAAGATCGATCTGCAATGCACCCGATTCGATCTGGCTGAAATCAGGATTGATGGTCGCTTCGGCAGTCATATTAGAGGAGATGTCATATTTGAGACCCAGTGAGGCCTCGCCCATGATATCGCCTTCGACCCATTCAGATTCGCGGTCAATATATGGTACCCGCTGACTGCTCTGATAACTGACGAAAGCGGGCAACAGTTCGATACTTTTACCGGGCATGACTTCTTTTATGCCACTCACCAGGCCCCACTGGCACGGCCAGCAGGGGTTATCGCGATCGTAGGCCGCCCATGACATCTGGTAGCGATGCTGACGGGGATAATTGCGCAAAAAATCCATCCGCCAGGTCTGTTGATCCGTTCGCGGGAAGCTCATGCTCGAAAATGGGATTTTCATCTCAACCTGCCAGCCGGAATCGGTAACCATCCCATTCGAATAATAAATCATATCGTAAGACCTGTCCCGGCCTCCTTCGCGTGACCAGAGCGCGTCCCATTGGATGCCGTTGGGCGTGGCCCCGAATTCATAAGCCCAGGCGCCGTTGTTATATGTGTCGATCATCACGATCACATTGTCAGCTCCACCGGAATTGTCCCTGACACCAAAATAATTGCGTACCTGGTGCGGTTCATCATGGCAGATAAAAGCTATATACAGGTGGTAATCATCGTAAGTCATCAGCACCTCGGTCTCAACGGGTGGTCTGATCTGGTCACCTGGAAAGTGTTCGTGAAACTTACTGATCCGCGCGGCATTGACCCAGCCCGAATCATCGAGCCTGCCATCGATTACAAAACTGCTGTCTGTACTGCTGACCGTGAGTGTCGGGTTGTAGGTGGGAATAAATTCCTCGCCCGACAGTGGAACAGTTACCGCGCTCAGAAGAACTGACAGAACTGATAATAATATTATATGATCATGGTGCCCGCCCATTTTCATGTACAAACTATACAAAATTTTTTTCGGCACTGAAACAAAAAAATGAACAAACTCGCAAATATCATGTTTTTTTCTTTATCTTTTTTGAATAACCGTTTACTTACTGGGTAATTTAAGTAACCTTATAAGTAACGAAACTCAAAATGGTTTGTGACGTACAGGTTTTCTAACAAGCTTGAATAGGAACAGCATTTCGATTAAATAAAAGGCAACGATGATTGAAGCACAAAACCTTGCAAAGGTTTTTAAAGACAAAAAGCGCGGTGAAGTCCGGGCTGTCGATGATGTCTCTTTTAACTGCAACGATGGTGAGGTATTCGGCCTGCTCGGTCCCAATGGCGCTGGCAAGACCACCACTTTGAGGATGCTTTCGACAGCGATCAAGCCGACTTCCGGCAAGGCCCTGGTCGATGGTATCGATGTCACTAAAAATCCACGCGAGGTACGTACCAGGATCGGATTTCTTTCCGGCAACACCGGTCTTTATGCGCGCTTGACCGCGCGTGAGATGGTTGCTTATTTCGGCAGTCTCTACGGCCTCTCTAAAGCTGAAATCAAGACTCGTATAGACAAGCTGTTTACTCTTCTGGACATGCATGATTTCGCGGATTCCCGTAATGAGAAGCTGTCGACCGGCATGAAACAGAAAGTCTCGATCGCGCGCTCGGTTTTGCATGATCCCCCCGTGATGGTTTTCGATGAACCCACCAGCGGACTGGATGTGATGAGTTCGCGCAGTATCGTCGACTTTATCCGGCAGTGCCGCGAAGACGGCAAGTGCGTGATTTTTTCGACTCATATCATGAGCGAGGCCACCCGTCTTTGCGACCGGATTGCGGTTATACACAAGGGCCGACTGTATTTTCAGGGAACCGCGGACGAGATGCTGAAGCAAACCGGCCAGGACAACCTTGAAGATGCTTTCATGAAAATCGTGGAGAAATAAAAGTGCGCCTGGAAAAGATATTTATAATCTTCAGAAAAGAACTCAAGGACACCCTGCGCGACCGTCGTACCATGATCTTCATGTTGCTGGTTCCGATTGTCGCGATTCCGGCTTTGATGCTTTTCATGTCGAACATAATGATCAGTACTGTATCCAAAATCCAGGAGGAGAAGGCTCATGTCGTGGTCGAGGGGATGCAGTATCTTCCGGCCGATCTCCGTGATTCGCTTCTTTCCGCAGGCAGGTTGAAAATTGACAGCACGACGTCATTTGTCGAAAAAAACCTGCTGGATTCATTACGAAGCGGTCAGTTCGATGCACTGGTTGTGATTCCGGAGAATTTTGACCGGGCTATTGAAATCGAGTCACCGACCGAAATTGAAATTTATTACGATCGGGCTGAGATGAAGTCCGACTTTGCGCTCGATAAAATCCGTGATATACTTACCCCATATAAACAAAATTTGGTTGAAAGCCGTCTCGCCAGCCGCGATCTACCCCCGGAAATACTGACCCCGTTCGAGGTCAGCCGGCAGAATGTCGCTTCGGCCAAAAAAGTTGCCGGTAAAGAGATGGGCGGGATGTTGCCGTATCTGATCATCATTATGTGTTTTCTGGGGGCCATGTACCCGGCGATAGATTTGGCCGCCGGTGAAAAAGAACGTGGCACACTCGAAACACTTCTGGTTTCACCCGCAACCCGGGGGGAGTTCGTGATCGGCAAATACCTGGTGATATTGACAACGGGAGTGGTCGCCGCGCTTTTGGCGATGGCCAGCCTGACTTACTCTATTAACTATTTTGCCGACAGCCTGATGAGCGAGATCGGAGACATTTTCGCCCTCCAGTTCGATATTCAGACGGTTGTCATGATTCTGCTGATGATTTTGCCTCTGGCCGGGCTGTTTGCCTCGATTCTTCTCTCCCTTTCGATCTTTGCCCGGTCGTTCAAAGAAGCCCAGAGCTATATTACCGCCCTGAACATGTTCATTATTTTGCCTGCGTTTGTCTCGTTTCTGCCCGGTTTCGAGCTGGACTACAAGCTGGCCCTGGTACCGGTTCTGAATGCCAGTTTGATTATGAAAGACGCGATTGCCGGTACGATCCAGTGGAACCTGGTGATAGTCGCCTTTGTCTCGACTTTATGCCTCTGCATACTGTCATTGTACTTCTGCAAGCACTGGTTCGAACGCGAGCAGGTATTATTCCGCACCTGATACAGTTTCCATTTTTCGATTTGACATCTCAAAATTTATAATTAAGTTGAAATCTAAACGTAATTAGATATATTACAGTTAATTAGGGTATTAACTGATTTATGTCAGTATTAACGCTTTTGGGAATCAAAACCCATTGATAACCATTTATAATGAAATCAGAACACAAGATCATATTGCTTGCAGTTTCACTCGGATTAGCTGTCTGGGTCCTCGATACTATTCTCGATTTCCTGTTTTTCGTAAAAGGAGATTTCACAGATCTGCTTATCCTCAATCTCTCCGTTCATGAGATTTTCATGCGCCTGACCGTTTTTATAGTATTCCTCGTTTTTGGAATACTGATGGCTAAGCGTGCTATCCGTGAGCGAGAGCTTCGTCAGGACCTCCAAAAGAGCGGAGAGGAAATGGCGGTAACACTAAAAAGTATTGGGGATGCTGTTATCGCGACTGATAAAAACGGCAATATTCAATTTATGAATCCGGTGGCGGAGTCGTTGACCCGATGGACCATTTCTGAGGCTTTCGGTGAACCGATCGAGCGGGTATTCAACATAGTCAACGAACAAACCGAGGAAAAGGCTCCAAATCCGATAGAACGGGTTCTGAGAGAAGGGAAGGTTGTGGGCCTGGCCAACCACACTGTACTGGTTGCAAAAGATGGGAAACGCTGGCCGATCGATGACTCCGGTGCGCCGATCAAAGACGATCGGGGTAAAGTAATTGGAGCTGTATTGGTATTTCATGATATCACCGAGAGGCGTAAGTCCGAAAAACAGATCAACCATCTGAATGAGGTCCTGAAGGCGATTCGCAATGTCAACCAGCTTATCACCCAGGTAAAAGACCGCGATGAGTTGCTCGATGGCGTATGTCGTGAGCTGGTTAACACCCGTGGCTTTAACAGTGCCTGTATTGTTCTCGAGGACGGCGTATCCCGCTATGTTGCAAGTTCTGAAATCGGAAACTCAGCAGTTGAAGTACAAAAACAGTTCCAACAGGGATACGTACCATCCTGTTTTAAACAGGTTCGTGAAAAGGATGATGTCCATGTGATAAAAGAACCGAAGGAATACTGCCGGGGATGTCCCGCTTCCGGAATGTTTGA
>WJMC01000060.1 GCA_014728145.1 Candidatus Zixiibacteriota bacterium
CCGGCCTCGTCGGCCGGTGAACCGGCAATAGGTGAAACGACCGTTAAAAGTCCGTCGCGAACGGTAATCTCTACCCCGATTCCATGAAACTCACCCTGACTCTCCTCTTCATAGTAATGATACTGACGGGGTGGAATATAACTGGTATATGGATCCAGGCTGTTGTGAAGCTGATCGACTGCTGAACTAAACAACTGCTCGCGGTCGATATCCTCGGCATAATGCTTTTCAATCGTATAGAAAATCGAAGCGACCGTACGCATACCGACAAACAGCGGGTCATTCAAAATCAGGTGCAACCCACCCGCCAGCAAAACCAGATTCAGGAGGATCAAAACTATCACCGCAAACGGATTAGATCGTATCGGCATCGATAATCTTTCTCTTTTTTAAGAACTTCAATAAACAGGATAAACTGTCTTCAAATATATCTTCGACCGGCCGGTCGGCATCCACAATCTGAAATCGACGCGGATTCTTCTCAGCGATTTTGAGATACCCGCCCCGCACCTTGCGAAAAAACGACAGCTTCTCTTTTTCCAGACGATCCTGGGAGCGCTTAAGTTTGGCTTTTCTGGCAAAAGCGACCTTTTCCGGCAAATCAAAAAGCAGAGTTAAATCCGGTTTCAGGTTTTCAGAAGCATACAGGTTGGCCTTGAGGATGAAATCCTCATCCAGCCCGCGACCGTAGACCTGGTACGCCACAGTAGAATCATAGAACCTGTCACACAAGACTACCTGACCGGAAATCAATGCCGGAAGAATTCGCTCCGCCACGATCTGGGACCTGGCCGCCAGGTAGAGCCACAACTCGGATTTAGGGCAGATTTCGATCTCCCCTTTGCTTAAAAGGATGCGGCGGATTCGCTCGGACAGACCGGTTCCTCCCGGCTCGCGCAGGAAGATGTAATCAAGGCTCAGCTTCTTTAGCTGGCGCACCAGCTTCTTGGCCTGCGTGGTTTTGCCGGAGAAATCAATTCCCTCCAGCGTGATAAATATGCCGGGGTATTTCCTTGCCATAAAAAAGGAAGGTGGCGATTGCCACCTTCCTGTCAAGCTTAAACTTACTTTTTGGCTTTTTTACCTGCTGTCTTTTTTGCGGTCTTTTTGGAAGCCTTTTGGGGTTTTGATGATGCCTTCGCCTTCGCTCTGGACGGTTTAGCTTTTTTCGATCCCTTGAAACCGTATTTGCGAATATACTCCTCGGTCATCTGGTAGGCCTCGCTGTCGGTGAACTGGACCGGTGGAGACTTTTTGAAGTAGGCCGAAGGTTCAATCATTGCGCCCGAAAGACCGTTATCGAGCGCCAGCTTGCAACAGCGGACCGCGTCGATAACCACACCGGCTGAGTTGGGCGAATCCCAGACCTCGAGTTTGAGTTCGATATTCAGAGGGACATCGCCAAAAGTACGGCCCTCGAGACGGATATGAGCCCACTTGCGATCGGACAGCCATTCAACATAATCTGAGGGCCCGATATGGCAGTTGGCCGAACCGATATCGTAAGGCAACTGCGATGTCACAGCCGAGGTCTTGGAGATCTTCTTGGACTCCAGTCTGGAGCGCTCGAGCATATTTAGAAAGTCTGTATTACCACCCACATTGAGCTGGCTGGTTCGCTCCAGCTTCACACCGCGATCCATGAACAGGCGTGTCAGGACTCGGTGGACGATGGTTGCTCCTACCTGTGACTTGATATCATCGCCGATCACCGGCAGTCCTTTTTTAGAGAACCGATCCTGCCAGTAGGGTTCACGGGCGATGAAAACCGGGATACAATTGACGAAACCACATCCAGCCTCAAGGATTTGCTCCACATACCACTTGGTGGCGTGCTCTGATCCTACCGGAAGATAGCTAACCACGACATCGGTCTTGGTATCCTTGAGAAGCTTGATGATATCGTCAGTATCGCCAGGCGCTTTTTTAATTATCTCGGACAGGTAATATCCCAGCCCGTCATGAGTCATCCCACGTGCCACCTTGATTCCAGTTTTGGGCACATCGCAGAACTTATAAGTATTGTTGGGCCAGGCGTAAATCGCTTCGGAAAGATCCTTTCCCACCTTGTTGGCGTCGATATCGATTGCCGCCGAAAATTCGATATCGGAGATATGATACCCGCCCAGGTTGACATGCATAAGTCCCGGAACCAGATCGGTATCCTTGGCATTGCGATAGTAGTGCACCCCCTGCACAAACGATGACGCGCAATTACCGACACCGATAATGGCCACTCTGACTTTTGGCATAATTACTCCTTTTCAATTTCTGTCTTTATGCGTAAGAGACAATTTCTTTCATTCGATCGAGAGCCATACCTTTATTCAGTTCGAAATCAGGACCGGTATTTTCAATCATCACGCTCGAAACGGCCGATCCCAGAATTCCGCAATCGGGAAGAGCATATCCGCGCAGGACACCATACATGAATCCGGCCGCGTAAGTATCGCCAGCTCCGGTGGGATCGACTGCATCAGTTTTAAACGGGTCGACTTTATAGAACTCCTCGCCGTCATAAACCACCGAGCCCTGTTCTGCCAGTGTGATCACGACTACTTTAGCGCCCCAGGACTTGATCATTTCGGCTGGTGTACGGTAGTCTTCGCGAGGGTCGATGCCGGTCAGGATCTGGCATTCGAGTTCATTGGGTTTGACTATTTCGCACATCGATACGATTTTTTCGATCTCATCGGTTTTACGGTGTTCAATAGTGCCGTTGTCCGAATAACGCAAAACTCCCTGTGGGTCTAAAAAGAAGCGGGCCTCGGTATTCTGGCGCAGTTTTTCAATATAGTCCAGCCCGATTTCATTTAAAATAGGTCCCAGAAAGATCCAGTCGGAATCCAGAAGATGTTCCGGAAAATCGTCGATCGCACCGGCATCTCCCAGAAGAGTCAATTCACGCTCGCCCTTGTCTCCGAAGTAACGCAGTGAGAATCCACCGCTCTGGGCGGACTCGTAAACTTTCGATCCTATATCATATTTTTTTAGATCATCAACAAAACGTCCACGGTAATCGGACCCGATATTGCCGACCAGGTTGCATTTTACACCCAGCCGTGTCAGCGCCAGGCAGAAATTGGTCGAACATCCCGAAAGTATCCTGCCATCGGTCTCCACCCTGTCTGTCTTGATCAGATCGTAAACCGGATTGCCGATCGCTGTCACCTTAACCATCCTGTTGCCTCCTGTCCAGTTCCTGTTTTGCGAAATACAATCTTTGAATCGAAGTAACGTGCGATACAACGCCCACGAAGATCAGGGCGATCTCGAGCAGTTTCAATCCGGCAAATCTGGTTTCGGGAAAGATCGAGGCCAGCGCCAGCCCGATCATGATTACGATAAATTTCTCCATCCGGCCGACCCATCCGACTTCGGCCGAGGTCAGCTTGCCGATCGATTCAGCCGCCTTGCGAGTGTAAGAGGCCATGATCATTCCGAAAATCGCAAACAGCGGCCAGACCGGGTGAATCTTGCCGGAAAGCAGGATTCCGGAGAGTATGAAGAACTCAGCGTAGCGGTCAAGCACATGATCGAGAATTCCCCCGAATGTAGTGCCCATATTGCCCGCGCGCG
The DNA here is from genome assembly GCA_014728145.1 of Candidatus Zixiibacteriota bacterium. Lineage (NCBI taxonomy): Bacteria > Pseudomonadati > Candidatus Zixiibacteriota > Candidatus Zixiibacteriota bacterium. The sequence goes on from WJMC01000060.1 coordinate 3,580, forward strand.
CCGTGGCCCCGTCGAGCATATCCGTAATTGCCGTCACTATTATCAGAACGATTCCCCATAAAAACATTCCCTTCCATAACACGATTCCGGCCCAGATAGAGAAGATCAGGCTGGCAATCGTAATCACGTTTGGCTTGAGGCCGAGCTTGACACAGACCCGCCCGAAGATCTGGGAATGTTTCTCATAAGCCGCTCGCTTCTGTTTATCCAATGCACTCCCTCGCTGTTATTTTTTATCAGGTTTGCAATATAAAAGCCTGGATTTTTAGCGCAAGCATATTTATAATATCTTTGTAAATACGGAATTTATAAGGTATACCCCTGATATATGACAGAAGTAGACTACTACAACAAGCTGAAACTCGCGATAGATGAAAAAAGCCTTCGCTACAGCCTGGTTCATTACGCTGACAAAAACGGGATCAAGCCGGCCGCCAGGCTGTTTCGCACCACGCCCCGAACTGTGCGAAAATGGTTGAATCGCTGGCGCGAAACAGGTGATATCGTTTTGACAGACAGGCGCGCATTGCGTACGAAAAGAAAATCGAAAATCGATGAGACTCAAAAGAAAAAAGCGATTGCACTCAAGAAAAGATTTCCGCATTATGGGTCTATGCGGATCAAACGTGAGTTCAACCTGACCATCTCTGATAAAGCTGTCAGGAAAATCTGGCGCCAGGAGAACCTGGCATAAGCGGCGAGGATTAGTATGCAGACACTGAAGCTGTTAATCACGATCACCCTGCTTGTCACATTCTGTGGTTGCGCAGATGACGGCATCGATCGCAACGTTGGGGAGACTATCACGCTCGAAGCGGTAGCCGGCAGGAGCGTGTTTCAGATATTGCAGAAAAATCATGAAATCGACTACGACAGTTCCACGGGCGGGGTTTTCATCCAGGCCATCGACGGGATCAGAAATGAAGGAGGGCATTTCTGGACCTATTCAGTCAACGGCAAACCGGCCACGGTTGCATGCGATAACTATTTAGTCAATGCAAATGATACAATAATCTGGAAATACGAGTAATCAACCGGATTTGCGGTTATGTTGTCTGAGGTAGAAAAACAGCACCCAGCCAGCGACAAACAGCAAAAACGCAACGATGTGATTGTAGGTTAGTTCCGCGCCAAACAAATTCGGAATCATTGCTCCTTCGTAATAGCGCACGAATTCGATTATAAATCTGATAAAGGCTTCGGCAATCAGGAAGACTGCAAAGACCATACCCGGAAAATGCTTCCTGCGGTCAAGATAGAACAGGGCTAAAAACAATGTCAATCCCAGTATGGACATATATAACTGCGTGGGATGGATCGCGTGTTCACCAAAGACCGAATACGGTATCGAACCTTCAGGAAAATGAATCCCCCACGGCAAGTCACATTGCTTGCCAAAACAGCAGCCGTTCAAAAAACATCCGATGCGGGTAAAAAAAGTGCCCAGAGCGATCGGCGGTGCGAACAGGTCGAGAGTGTGAAGAAATGGTTGTTTTTTCATCCTGGTGTAGATTATTCCTGCCCCGATGGCAAAAATCAGGCCACCGTAGAGGTTCAGGCCTGCTATCCCGATCGTCCCTCCCGAGCCGAAAGGATTGAAGATGTTTATAAGATTGCCGGAGAACTCCGACCAGTGGTAAAACACATAGAACAACCTCGCACCGACCACCGCGGCCACGATCACCAGAAACGAGAGGTTAATCGTAAAATCGGGATCAATGCCTTTGGAGCGGGCTTTTGCGCGAACGTACAACATCCCCGCCAGAAACGACACAAACAGCATGACGCCATAGGCACGGATCACTACGGGGCCGATTTTGACTATCTCAGGATGCATTCAGTTTACCTTTCAACGGCAGGGTTCGCCTGTCAGCCATAGGCATTTCAGCCGAACCTGCAGGTTTGAATTTGATCCGGTCAGTTATCAGGATACAGACTATGGCTACCACAAATCCAACGATGGTATCAGAAATAAAATGAAACCTTCCCCAGAAAGTGCCGACCACCAGGCCAAAAACAATCGGGGCGAATACGTATCCGACTTTCCGAACGGAACGCCAGGCGTGCACAAGAACCACCACTGCCGCGGCGGTATGAGAGGACGGCAGCGAGCCACCCTCGGCGGCTCCGTTTTTGATCACGTAATCGACCAGTGGAACAAAGATCCAGCCCTTCAGCGGGCTGTCATAAATGCCGGCAAACAAAAACCTGGGGCCGGCAATCGGGAAGAAATTGAACATATAAAAACAGACCAAAAATGTCAGCGAAACACAGGTAACGAATCTATCCATCTCGACATGCAGGCCCTTGTTTATCAATATCAACGAAAGTATCAAGAGTAAAAAGAAATACGCGAAATATCCGAACATGAAGTACTCATTAAGAAGCGGGTAGGTGAACTTCTCCAGGTACAAAGTCGGATGAACTCCGAATATATTATGTTCCAACAGCGCCAGCCCGTTATCTAGCCAGTGATCGATATATAAAAACACCAAACCGCCGGTTTCCTGGTAAATGAACAGCAACAGAATCATAAAATACCAGCGGCGAATGATCTTCATAAAAGTGTTGGTTGGATTTAACGGCAATCGACTGAGCTGTAAAACGAAAATAATGACCATCAAATTAAACGCGAAATACAGCGGCCAGCCGGAAACATTGTCATTGAAAATAAGAAGTGAAACAGCCAGGATCAGGTTGTAGGCCAGTACGAAATAGTCGACCGGAAGAAACTTACAGTTTTTAAACATCTAAGTTATCCCCTCTATAATAAGCACCAGTTCACCCTTTGGTTTCTGGTCGTCGTATTTTTCTGAAAGGCTTGCTAAATCGGAACGGAATATCTCTTCATGAAGCTTGGTCAGCTCCCGCGCCAGGACCGCGCGGCGATTGCCCAATACCTCCAGCAACTCATTAACGGTCTTTTTTAGTTTGTGCGGTGATTCGTACAGGATTATCGTACGATGTTCATCAACCAGGCTGTTCAGCCGTTTATTGCGCTTGGATCCTTTGGGTGGTAAAAATCCCTCAAAAACGAAATTGTGCAACGGGAGACCGGAAACGGTCAGGGCGGAAATCAAGGCCGAGGGTCCCGGAATCGAGCAGACCTCGATACTTTTTTCAAGCGCTGACCTGACAAGATAAAATCCCGGATCGGAAATCCCCGGCGACCCGGCGTCGGTGATCAGCGCGATATCTTCCCCTGCCAGCAGACTTCTGACCAACCCGGGTGCGGACTTGAATTTATTTATGTCGTTATAGACCACCAATTTCTTTTCGATCCCGTAATGGTTCAGCAATTTGGCTGAAACCCGTTTATCTTCGCAGGCAACCAGGTCGACAGATTCGAGCGTTTTCACGGCCCGATACGTGATATCGGCCAGATTGCCGATCGGGGTCGCCACCAGAAACAGCCTGCCGTTCATGAGGCCGAAATTACGCAGTTTTTTGACTGCTGTCAATTAATAACCCCAACGTTTGGAATTTATTAGGCTGTGATTGACAAGCGCAAAAAGTGCCCATATATTTATAAAGAAATCAAGCAAAGGAGATGCGATGGCTTCAGTCAATAAGGCGATAATTATCGGCAATCTCGGGCGTGACCCGGAACTACGCTACACCCCCAGCGGAACAGCGGTGGCCAATTTTCCGGTAGCCACCACAAATCGCTATAAAGACTCCAGCGGAGAGAACAGGGAATCAACCGAGTGGCATAATATCGTCCTGTGGGGTCGGCAGGCCGAACTGGCCAAGGAATATCTTTCCAAAGGCCGCGCGGTCTATATCGAAGGGAGAATCCAGACACGCAATTACCAGGACAAGGACGGCATCGAACGCTGGCGGACCGAAATCGTGGGTCAGATGATGCAGTTTCTGGGTAGTCGTTCCGATGGTGGAAGCGGTGGCGGTGGAGCCAGTACCGGTTCGTCTTATACGCCCCCCGAACCGCCAAAAGAAAAAGACAATTCCGCCTTCGACAATACTGTCGATGACGACGATCTTCCGTTTTAAATAAAAAAAGAGGGTGACTGATTCAGCCATCCTTTTTTCTGTTTCTGTTTTGTCACAGTCTCAAAGAAACTGGGGCCCTGACATAACAGATCGAGGCATATTAAAACTTCAAATTACCCTGGCTGTCAGGTCGCTTTTTTGCCCTTGCGGTATTTCATCTCCTTTTTGAAGCCAAAGTCCTCTTCCAAATTCAACAGCCAGACCGCACTGAGTTCATCAACTACATTAACCTCAAACAGCAGATTCTGGGCGACCATGTATTTGTAGCTGACTTTTTCATCGGTAAACCGGATGCAACAGATATCTTTGGCTTCGTTGGTATAAATCCCGACCGGTTCGACATCGAGACGGTGCTCCAAAATCCGGATACGCTTGATTTCATGGTCATTGTCGAGAAGAAGTTCCGGGATAACCACCCAGGCATCCCGTTCAAGATACAGCTCAACTCCGAGCACATTGCCCTTCTTGTCGAGATCGATCGAGTAATCTTCGCCCTGCACATAGGAGTAAAATTTACCCCTTGCTTTGATGACGAAATTGAGGGAGTTTTCCATGACATCATAAAATCCTCTGGCCGCCGGAATACGCTTGGTATCGTGTATAGCCAGTCGGATATGACTCACAGTTCCTCCGTTTTTTCTCCCAGCCCGGAAAGTTGCACCTTGGCGCGATTAGCCTCGGCGGTATTGGGAAACTCTGTCATGATCTCCCGGTAGAGGTCGATCGCCTTTTCCCTCTGACCCAATTCCTCATGACAACGGGCCAGTTTAAACCTGGCTCCCGCCATACGATTGGACTCAGGATAGTTGTCGACTACCTTACTGAATTCTTCAGCCGCTTGCTCATATTTGGGAGGGTTCTGCTGGTAATAACATTCCCCCAGCCAGAACTGGGCGTCGTCAGCAAGATCAGTTTTGGGGAAGCTGGTTATATATTCACTGAATCCAAGTATTGCGATCTGGTGATTGCCCGCCTGCAGATTGTTGAAAGCCGAGTTGTAGATCACGTTCGGGTCAATTGCTGTCTGAGCATTCGCGGTGGTATCTTCCACGGTGTCGCTTTCCTCTTGAACAGGCAGTTGCGCGACTCCTGCACCCGATCTCTGAAGCAGGCCGATTCGATCATTCAAATCAGTAATCTTAAACCCGAGTTCTTCAAGGCGATCCTCGAACTCAGTGATCGAGGACTCCATGCGCGCCAGAAACTGCCTCTGGGATTCTTCCTGAGCCTGGGTCAGGCTGTCCAGACGGATGATTTTCTGTTCAATGATCTCGGTTCGCTGAGCGATACTGTCGACCTGGATCAGGATCCGGTCGGCCTGCCGTTTTGAGGCACACCCGGTCGTCATGACAATCAGCGCCAGCAATGTTATCAGTAGATAACCTGATTTTCTAAACATATTAATCTTCGATTCGGAATTCCGCGCGACGATTCTTCTGCCAGGCCTCTTCGTTGTGGCCCGGATCAATAGGACGTTCCTTGCCGTAGGACACAGTCTCCATCCGATCACCATCGATACCCAGCTTGACCAGGTAACTCTTGACAGACTGCGCACGACGTTCACCCAGCGCGAGGTTGTACTCGACTGTACCACGTTCGTCGCAATGACCTTCGATTACGATATCGACATCCGGATTCTGCTTCAACAACTGTGCATTATGTTCCAGGGCACGCTGAGCGTCGGGACGGATGTTGTATTTATCGAAATCGAAATAAGCCTTCATGAAATCGGCTTGTTCCAGTTCAGGTTCCGGCGGTGTCTCAGGCACTTCAGGTTCTTGAGTTACAGCAGTATCAGCCTGATCGGTTAAATCTTCCGGTGGTGTTTCCGGAATTTCCTCTTCAGGACCGCAGGTTGCGCCCATCAGAAGCGCGAATGTCAATACAAGGAAAATTGAAAACAGGATCTTTTTCATCAATGACCTCCTTATCATAACAAAGATATATTTTTCAGCATTTTAACACACCGCTTCAATTTGGTCAACAACAATTATCCATCCGTCTAGTTCAATATAAAAATCCTGACCAGCAGGGATTCGAGCTACCCGGTTCGTTAGTGATCAATCTCCGGTTTATTCCCATAAAGTCGGATATGTATATCGCCGTTCGGTCTCCGTACTGGGTGGAATAAACCAGGTGGAGACCATCGGGTGCCCAGCGCGGGTTTTCATTGAAACCGGTGTTGGTTATTATCTTGTAATCGGAGCCGTCTATTTCGGCCACGCAAATATCGAAACTGCCTCTCTCGCTGCGAGTTACATAGGCAATCTTGGAACCGTCGGGTGAAATCGCCGGTGATTCATTCTGCCTGCCGACGAATGTTATCCGGCGCACATTCAGACCTTCCGTATCCATGATATATATCTGCGGCCCGCCGGTGCGGTCGGAGGTGAATGCCAGCTCCCGTCCCGAGGGTAAAAAAGCCGGCGAGGTTTCGATCGAACGGTTATGGGTCAGTCTCCTTTTGACTTTGGCGTTGCGGTCAGCCAGGTAAATCTCGGCATTGCCGTCCTTGGAAAGGGTCAACGCCATCTCTTTGTTTGTGGGAGAAATCGCCGCAGCCGAGTTTATTCCGGGATAGGAGGCGATCTTCTCATGCTCGCCGTCTTTTAGATCCACTGCCCACAGGTCGGGTTTGCCATGTTTGTAGGAAGTGTATATAATGGCGTCATTTTCGGCATCCCAGACCGGCGAGATATTGATCGAACCATTGGCTGTAACTGGTTGTTCGCTGGATCCGTCGTAATCGGAGAGATATATTTCCTTATTGCCGGTTTTGGCGGTGACATAGACCAGACGGGTCCGGAATATACCCTCGTAGCCGGTCAACCTCTCGACTACCGCGTCGGAGATCGTATGCGCGAGGTGGCGCCAGTACATTCGCTTTAGCCGATAACTGTCCGAGGCTGATTCTTTTAGAACCCGGAGATTACTGAGAGAGTAAGTGAGCCGGATTTTCTCATCCGAAAATCTTATTTTCAGGTCCAGCACATGATCCGCTTTCATGTATTTCCAGATCATCAAGTCAGGTTTTTCGACCTCATAGACTTTGAGGATGAAGGGATCGATCATGACGGTATCGAGTACGAAATGGAAATCCAGGTCGGCAGCGATTATATTTTCGATCCTGCGCGCCAGAAGCGAGTCCTCAGCGGTCGCTTCACCGTCGATTTCAATCTGATTGATACCCAGCTTGATCGGTGAGAAGGCTGTGTCGCGAATCCTGATATCGTATACTCCGCCCGACTGTGCGCTGAGGTCGGAAGTTGCACCGACCAGCAGGATAGATACTAATAGAAGGGTATAGATTTTCATACTCATAGTTTGCTCTCGAAGTGAAAGTTGATTTCCAGAACTGAATTTGGTGGAAAATGTTGCGGTAAGTCCGGCAGATTTCCGGTCGATTCCACTGCCAGCCTGGCGTAGCGGTCGAACAGGCTATTGCCGGATGATTTCTTTATCGCCACACCTTGAATCTGGCCGTTTTTAGTGATCTGACAGTAAATCACGCAGTGCAGTCGAGCGTTGGATACCACTGGATTTGTCCAGTTGCGGCGAATCTGCCTCTGGACATAGTCGAACGGGTAGGACATATAGTATTCAGCCAGGGGACCGTCACTCACAGCACCCTCGACACCGCCCGAACCGGTCACCTCCAGGTCGACCCCCGAACCGGAACTATCCCGCTCTTTTTGGCCGGAATCATTGCTCTTTTTTTGAGTCTGAGAAGCGTCGGCAAAAGTCTCTTTTGGTTTTTGTTCCGGCTGTTTCTTCGGTTCCGTCTTTTGCTTAGGTTTGGGTTTGGGTTTGGGTTTGGGTTTTTTGATCTTTTCTTTTTCGGTGATACTGGAGAGCTTGACATCATCAGCGACAAAAGCAGGGTCAGAAACCGCGGCCGAAGGTACATCGAACGAAGGCATCCGGCCCGGAATTTTATCCGGTAGACTGACCTGGACCACACTGCCGATATCGATCGACGCTTTATTGGCCGAACTGACACCGGCCGAGGCTATCACCACCAGGGCAAATACCCCGAGGTGGATCATAAGTGAAATCAAAAGATCCTTGCTTTTCATCGTGGCAGTCTGTCCTCGAAAGGCTGGGTTACAAGACCCAGGTTGGTAACTCCCTGTTTCTTGATCTTGGCGATGATATCGACCACGAATTCCCAGCGGACATTTTTATCGGCCCGCAGGTAGACCGGCTGGTTTCGGCCTTCACGATTGAGGTAATCATTCAAAGTCTCCTCGAAACGGACCGGGCCGGTGAAGAAATCGTCGGCATGGCCGGTGCCGATCCAGATTCCCAGACTGTCTTTATCCATCATGGTAACCACTATCCCCTCCTCCACATCGGCATCGACATAGCTGACCTTGGGGAGTTCGACTTTGACACCGCTCTGCAGAAGCGGAGCAGAAATCATAAACACGATCAAAAGCACCAGGACCACATCGACCAGGTTGGTGACGTTGATTTCGTATAATGTTCGGTATGTACGTCGCTTCAAAACGAATTCTCCTTCTCGACCGCCGACAAAAATTCGAGCGAGAAATTATTCAAGTCATCCTGCACATACTTGAGCTTGTTGTTACACCAGTTAAACGCAATAACTGCCGGAATCGCTACCGCCAGTCCGACGATGGTTGCGATCAAAGCTTCAGCGATACCCGGTGCGACAACTGCCAAAGAAGCCTGCCCGGTCGTGCCGATATTCATAAAAGAACGCATCACGCCCCAGCAGGTGCCCAATAGACCGAAAAACGGAGCAACAGTACCGGTCGTTCCCAGAAATACAACCATCCGCTCAAGTTTGCCGATCTCCTCGTTGGCGGTCTTCTCCAATGTCTTCCCGATCGCGTCCAGATCGCTCGAGTTCAAATTTACAGGACCGGCCTGCAGGTTGCCCTCACCCTTTTTACGCTTGACGATCTGTTGAAGATCGGAAAAACCGTCCTCCAAAAGACGCGCTAACGGGGATTTACGATATGTTGAACACTTTCCATAAGCATCGACCAACCGCCTGCGCTTGCGAAAAGCGGAAATAAAGCGCCGGTTCTCACGTTCAACCAGCCTGAACTGGCGGAATTTACTTGCTAGTATCGCCAGTGAGACAAACGACATACCCAGCATAATCAAGAGAATCAACAGTGCGAATGCGGATGAATTCGATATCAGGTACCAGACTGACATGTTGCTTCCGGCTGAAGCCAGCATATCCGGCAGGTAAAACAACTCCTTCATACCTCGGCCTTCTTTTATTTTAGTACATTCTACAAGTATTTAAGCGGATTGTTTCATTCCGCTGAACCTGGCACAAAATAGCGGACAGCATACGGCAAATCAACATAAAACAGGTATATATGTTTTTGTTGACTTATAACATCAAATTTATTTACTGCCCTCAGGATAGTATATAAGTTACATTATAAGGAGGAGGTTCCGAATATGAAGAAACTTTTGCTTCTGGCTATGACTCTCTTGCTTGCAGGTGGCCTGCTGTTATCAGGATGCGGCGGTGAAGAGGATACAGCCGAGGATGTCAAAGAAGAAATGCAGGAAGCCGGCGAGGAAGTCGAAGAGGCTGCCGAAGAAGCGGCTGATGACCTCGAAGAAGGCGCTGAAGAGACCATGGAAAAAGCCGACAGCGCTATGCATGAGTCCTCAGGTCATTAATTTCCATCAAGATATTCCTCTCAGGGGCGGTTTCGCCCCTTTTTTTTTGCTTTTTTATCAGGATGTGATTGACACTGCCGATAGACTCATTAGATTTATATTTGTTCGGGTATTTTATGGGCTTTACTATGGATATGGTTTTATATCGAAAGCAACGCGAAATCCTCGAATTCATAGGGGATTTCAGGTCAAAAAACGGGTGTTCACCTACCTTGCGGGAAATCGCCTCGGGAGTCGGGGTCAGTTCCCCGGCTACTATCGCGGAACATCTGCAGGCACTCGAGAAAAAAGGAGTGATCACAAAACAAAGCGGGCGTCGTCGTTCAATTTCAATCGCCCCGGAATTCGAGCGAACTCCTGACCGTAAGATCCCGGTAATCGGGATAATCGCCGCCGGGCAACCGCTCGAGGCGATCGAGGATAAGAATACCCATATAGATTTCGTCGTTTCCGATCCAGGCAGTTGCTATGCCCTCAAGGTCAAGGGCGAGAGCATGATCGAGGATGGTATCCTGGAAGATGATTATGTCGTCGTGAAAAAGCAGATGACTGTCACGGATGGTGATCTGGTAGTAGCGCTTCTGGATGATGGGAGCGCCACTTTAAAGCGGTTCTATCGTGAGAATGACAGGATTCGCCTGCAACCTGCCAACTCCGAGATGAATCCGATCTATGTTCGCGACGTGACGATTCAGGGCCGGGTGGTCGGGCTGATGCGGAGGTTTGATGGGCGATAAGCTGATTATGTATATCGATATAGATGCCTTCTTCGCCTCGATCGAGCAGATCACCAATCCAGCTCTCAGGGGTAAACCGGTCATGGTGGGTGGATTCCCCCATGAGCGCGGGGTGGTAGCCTGTCCCAGCTATGAGGCCCGAGCCCGTGGTGTCCGCACCGCAATGACGCTCTCGAATGCGCATCGGCTCATACCGGACGGCATCTTTCTCAAAGGCGATTACGAAAACTACCAGGCGTTTTCGGATCGTTTCAAAGCCATACTTTTGCGACATTCACCTCTGGTGGAGATGATCTCCCAGGATGAGGCGGTCGTCGATCTGACCGGATGTGGCGGGGATTTCGAGCGGGGGGCGCAATTGGTAGCAAAAATCAAACGAGTACTCAAGGATGAGCTGAAACTTTCGACCTCGGCCGGACTGGCACAGAACCGTTTCCTGGCCAAGACCGCCTCGGAATACCAGAAACCGGATGGCCTGACCGTGGTTCCGGCGGGAGAGGAATGGCAATTTCTGGCGAAGCTGTCGATCTCCAACGTACCCGGAATCGGCTACAAATCAAAGAAGATACTCAACGACATGGGTATCAAGACGATCGGCCAGTTGGCTGAAATCCCGCAGAGTTACCTGACTCATCTGTTCGGTCAACGCGGTTTCAAGATGGCTGAGTTTCTGGTCAACCGCGACCCCCGGCTTTTGGAACCGCTCAAGCCGATTCGCCGGATATCACGCGAGACCGGTTTTTTCGGCGACGAAACCGACCTCAAGTTCATTCATGCCACCCTCTACTACCTGCTCGAGAGAGGTTGTATCAAGCTCCGCCAGCTGGGTAAAAAATGCAACAACATAGCAGTCAAGATCCGCTACACCGGTGAAAAACCGATCATCAAAGGCAGGCAGATTCCATATTATCATAACAGCGAGGAGAGCCTCTTCCCCTATGTGCTGGAACAGTTCAAAAGAGTACACACCCGTCGCCTGGCGATTAACCTGGTCGGCATAACTCTTTCGAACCTAAAGACTGCGCCCCGGCAGGAGGAACTCTTCAGCGGTAAATCCACCAAACAGGATGATCTCATCGAAGCGGTCGACAAACTCCGTTCGACATACGGATACCATTCGCTCTATTTCGGGCGCACACTCAGCCTCAAACAAAAATACCGACGACTGGAGACCGGCTATGAGTTACGTACCCCTTCACTGTCACAGTAATTATTCGCTTCTCTATGGTACAGCGTTCACAGGTCAGCTGATAGAGAAAGCCAGATGGCTCGGTTACAACGCGCTGGCTCTGACTGACACTGATGCCATCTACGGGCTGGTCGAATTCTACCGAAAAGCGCGTCAAGCACAGATCAAACCGTTGGTCGGCGCGAACCTGACCACCACCTGCGGGGACCTGGTCTGCCTGCCGGAAAATGCTGAAGGCTATAAGAATCTATGTCGTTTGATCACCCGCAGACAACTGGGCGAGGAACGCCTGCACGCTGAAATGCTGGCAGAAGACAATAAAGACCTGATAGTTCTGGCAAAACCGGAAGCTGAAATTGGTATCTTGCGGGATATTTTCAGGAGCAACCTGTACATAAAACTCGAGATCTTCAAGAACAGCCGAAACCATGTACAGATCGAAACCGGCCTCAAACTGGCACGCAAATTCTCACTCAAAACCGTGGCCGCCAATCCGGTTGTCTTTGCCGAGCATAAAGACTTCGATCTGCATCGCATATTGAGCGCGATTAAATACGGCAAAACTATCGGCAGTTTACTGCCCGTCGAATGTGCTCATCCGGAAAGCTTCTTGAACGATCCGGAGCAGATAGAACAGCTTTTTCATCATCTTCCGCAAGCCCTGGTCAACCAGAATGAAATCGTCGAACGAATCAATTTGAACCTGACAGACAATGATTACATCTTCCCCCCGCTCGAGCTTCCCGAGGGTAAAGCGCCGGAAAATGTGTTGCGCCGGATGTGCCTGGCGGGACTCGAGCGTCGTGGATGCGACCTCGAGGGACGCTACCTGAGCCAGCTCGATTATGAATTGGGTATGATCGATCAAACCGGTTTTACCAGTTACTTTCTGGCAGTGGCGGATATAGTCGACTTCTGTCACAGGGAGCATATCCCCTGTGTCGGTCGCGGGTCAGCCGCCAGTTCGCTGGTCAGCTACGCGCTCGGGATTACTCATGTTGATCCGCTCGAAAACGATCTCTACTTCCAGCGTTTCCTGCACGAAGGCCGGGCCGATCCACCCGACATAGATATCGACCTGTGCTGGAAGAATCGTGACCGGGTGATCGACTATGTCTACCGGAAATACGGTGAGAAGCGTGTAGCTATGATCTCTTCCACTATCCGTATGCAGTCCCGGATGGCGGTACGCGAAGTCGGCAAAGCGCTGGGGGTACCGGAACAGGATATAGGCAAAATCGCTGACCGCCTGCCCCATGCCTTCTTCGCCGGGATCAAAGACAAACGCGAACGTTTTCCGAAGATTGCGGGAGTGCGCACCGATTCTGAACCATACCGTACGATCTTCAAGTACGCCCGCAGGCTGATCGATTTTCCCCGCCACCTGGGGATTCATCCGGGTGGAATCGTCATTTCCGAGGATGACCTGACCGGTCGGGTAGCACTCGAGCGATCGACCAAGGGACCGGTAGTGACACAACTTGATATGTACTCGATCGAACAGACCGGCCTGATCAAGATCGATCTGTTGGGACAGCGATCCCTGACTGTCCTGCGTGAAACCGCCAATCATCTCGGCTACGGTTCCCCTGCCGATGTGGTGCGTGACGATGATCCAAAGACATACAAACTCCTGCGGGAGGGACGTACACTGGGCAATTTCCAGATCGAGAGCCCCGGGATGAGGGCAATGCTTCGAGATATTCAACCCGACTGCCTCAACGATCTGACCCTGGCATTGTCATTGATCCGCCCGGGAGCGACAGATTCAGGCGCAAAAAAGCTGTTTCTCGAGCGTTACCGTAAAAATCGCCCGACTGAAAATGTTTATCCGCTCATCGAACCGATCCTGCGCGAGAGTTGTGGAACTATTATTTACCAGGAACAGGTGCTGAAAATCGCGGAGGCGGTGGCCGGTTTTTCCGCCTCGGAGGCTGACCGCCTGCGCAAGGCGATGAGCAAGGCGCGATCCCGCGAGGAGATGACTTCCCTCAAAAAAAGCTTCCTGGCGGGAGCCCAACAAAAAGGTGTCGACCCACGCATTGCAAACAACATCTATACAGCGATCGCTTATTTCGCTTCCTACGGTTTCTGTAAAGCCCACGCCGCCAGCTACGCGCTGGTCAGCTATCAGGCCGCCTGCCTTAAAGCTCATTTCCCGGTCGTGTACATGACCTGCGTGATCAATAACCATGCCGGTTACTACCCGAGTGCGGTCTATGTCGAGGAAGCGCGACGACTGGGTGCAAAAATCGTTCCACCGTGCGTCAACTCCAGCGGGATCGAATCCACCACCGATGGTAAAACACTCCGGCTGGGATTGATGTTTGTCAAAAGCCTGGCGGTCGATGTGATGGAACAAATAATGACATCCCGTAAGCAGGAGGGCGATTTCGAATCGCTGGAGGATTTCCTGTGGCGTATCGATGTCCCAAAAGGTGAGGTCGAAAACCTGATCAAGTGCGGAGCGTTCGATTTCACCGGCAAGGTACGCCCGGAACTGCTCTGGGAGCTGTCGTTTCTATATCAGCCGATTGCCAAAGCCAAACGCGATCCACTTCCACCGCTGTTCGATCGGCGTGAAAGAATCAAAAAACCTGACCGACTGCCCAGTCTTGATAATTACACCGATTTCGAGAAATGGCTTTATGAACAGGAGATACTCGAAGTCTCCGCTGGATGTCATCCGCTTACGCTCTTTGGACAAACCGTCGAGGACGCTGTCACCCCTCATCTGCACAAACTTAACAACCGAAAAGTCAATACCCGTGGCTGGCTGGCGGATATCAAGAGGATCAATACTTCAGGTAATAAACAGATGTTGTTTCTGACCATGGAGGATTTGGTGGATACTTTCGAGGTTGTGGTCTTTCCAGAGCAGGTACGCAAGTACTCTGAACTTCTGCGTCATTGCCGGTACTACAAAATTGAGGGACGGGTTCAGGTCGATGGTGCCGCAGCCACGATTGCGCTTGCCTCTCTCGAACCGGCTTCGACCGGGATCACCGGACGAGAAATCATCTGATCAGTTTAGGTTTGACTTTGATTGCTTACCGGCATAGATTTGACTCTTATGGCTGAGGAAAAAATACGCAGGGAAGCTGATGATCTGGTTGAACAGATCAATTACCACAATTATCGCTACTATGTCCTCGATGATCCCGAGATTTCCGATGCCGAGTATGACCGCCTGTTTGATCGCTTGCTCGAGCTGGAAGAAAAGCACCCGGAACTAAAACGTCCCGATTCACCCACGCAGAGAGTCGGCGCCGAACCATCAGAAAAGTTTAACACCGTCAAGCATTCGGTGCCGATGCTGTCATTGAACAAGTGCAATACCGAGGAGGAATTCGAGGACTTCGTCAAGCGTGTAAACAAAGAGCTGGATGGAGATAACGAAAAGATCGAATATCATGTTGAACCGAAATTCGACGGTCTGGCGGTGGAGCTGGTCTATCATAAGGGCATCCTCTCCTCGGGTTCGACACGGGGTGATGGTGTTACCGGCGAAGAAATCACCGAAAACCTGAAAACAGTAAACACGATCCCCCTGCGACTGAGAGGTGAAGATCTGCCTCATCTATTTGAAGTACGCGGCGAAGTGATCATGCACAAAAATGATTTCGAACAGCTTAATCGTCGGCGCGAGGAAGCTGGTGAGCAAGTGTTCGCCAATCCGCGCAATGCCGCCGCAGGCTCTCTTCGACAGCTTGATCCGAAGATCACCGCCTCCCGTCCACTGCGTTTTTTCGCCTATGGTATCGGACTGTGCGAAGGCAAAAGTTTCGATAGATTGAGCGAAGCTCTCGAATTCGTGCAAAGCTGCGGTTTTATCATCAGCGATGAGAGATTGCTGACCAGCGATTCAAGCGATGTGAAAAGCAAATATAAACGAATCATGGTTAAACGCGCAAAACTGAGTTATGATATCGACGGAATGGTGATCAAGGTCAATTCATTCTCACAACAGGATAAGCTGGGACAGTTATCACGTTCACCACGCTGGGCTATAGCCTGGAAATTCCCGCCGGCCGAGGAGTCGACAGTTGTCGAAGATATCTTCGTACAGGTCGGGCGGACCGGCATCCTTACACCTGTGGCCGCTCTCAAACCGGTCAGGGTCTCGGGTGTAGAAGTCAAACGGGCCTCGCTGCATAACGAAGACGAACTGCGTCGGAAAGATATCAAAATCGGCGATCACGTGATAATCAGGCGAGCCGGTGATGTCATCCCCGAAGTCGTCAAGGCGATCAAATCGAAGCGGGACGGGAGTGAACGCGAGTTCAAGATGCCCGCAAACTGCCCGGTCTGTGGCCAGAAAGCGTCACGCCTGGAAGGCGAAGCCTACTATCGCTGTACCAATATCGCCTGCCCGGCGCAGGTCAAAGAAAGGATCATTCATTTCGCCAGCAAAGCCGGTGTCGACATCGACGGCCTGGGCGATAAATTAGTCGAACAGATGGTCGACCGTGAACTGATCGAGACCCCGGCAGATTTGTATAATTTAGAAAAAGATGACCTGCTTAAGCTGGAGCGTATGGGTGAAAAATCCGCACAGAACATCCTGGATGCGGTCGACAACAGCCGCCGACCGGATCTTCCCCATTTGATCAACGCGCTTGGTATTCGCAATGTCGGTGAACATCTGGCACAGGTCCTGGCATTTCGTTTCGGAAGTCTCGACAAATTGAAAAAAGCAAATTTGGAAGAGTTATCGGATATCAATGAAGTCGGCCCGACTATTGCAGACAGCATTATCAAATTTTTTGAAAATGATCAAAACCTGCAAATGATTGAACAACTCAGGCAACGCGGTGTTGTCTTTCCAGAAGTCGAACGTCCCGAGGGAGAGCTTCCGCTTGACGGAAAAACGTTTGTTATAACCGGAACACTCGAGGATTTTTCACGCAGGCAGGCCAAGCAGGCCCTTGAAAAACTGGGTGCAAAGGTCACCTCCTCGGTATCTAAAAACACAAGTTATGTTGTCGTTGGAGCGGATCCCGGTTCTAAATATGACAAAGCTCGTAAACTGGGTAAGGAAATTCTGGACGAAAACGAATTCAAGACTATATTGAATAGATATGAAGCTGGACAATAATACAACATCTGTCGACCTGATAAAGATCGCTATGCCGTTTGTGGCTGTAATTGCCGGACTGGCATTTTGTTACTTTGCCGCGCCGGTCATCGTGCCCGTAATCGTCGGCGTCAGTTTCGCGTATATCCTCTACCCGGCAGTCAGGTTCCTGAAGCGATTTAAGATTCCCCACCTGGCGGCGTTGTTTGTTGTATCCTTTGTGGTCGTAATCCTGTTCGGAACATTTTGCCTGGTGATCTACTACCAGGGAACAGAATTGATCAAAGCCCTGCCGGAATTCAAGGTCAAAGCCGAGATGTTTCTTACCGAGCAGGCTGAAAATTTCCGCCATACGATCAACCGTTTCTTCCCGGAAGTCATCCCTGAAGGTGAGGAACAGAAGCTGGTTAATGACCTGGTGGCGCAACTGGACTATCAGAAGATCGGTGAATTAGCCTTTAAAAGCCTGGGATCACTGTTTTCATTTTTCGGCAATGCGATCCTGATTGGAATTATTGCGTTTTTTATCATGCTCGAAGTAAACGTCTTCAAGCGCAATCTGGTGATGGTTTTTGGCAGGGAAAACGAACAGATGTCGACTGAAATTATGACCGACATCAACCACCAGATATCCACTTACTTCGCACTTAAATTCTTAATAACGCTGGGGCTGTCAATAGTCTATACAGCGGGGCTGTTGATCATGGGCATCGACTACGCCTATATTTTAGGACCTTTGGCAGGTGTGGTCAGCCTGGTGCCGATCATCGGTGCCTATGCCGGTGCAATTCCCGCCATGATAGTAGCTGGCATGCA
>WJMC01000061.1 GCA_014728145.1 Candidatus Zixiibacteriota bacterium
ATACCTGTATCGATTTTGGTCTGAACATACTAAATTAGCGGACAGGTGAACCACCTGTCCGCTAATTTACTCGGTCAGCAATACAATCAATTAGTCATCGCAGTCATCTTTATGGATATAGCCCTGTTTATCCCCCAGCAGTTTAACAAGGTACCAGTCACCGTCCGCTTCGATCACTTCGAGCTGAACACCGCCGGGAATTTTAGCTTCGACATTGGAGCTTTCGCTGGGTTCGGCATAGACTTCTCTTCTGTCACCTGAACCGCCTTTAACGGTAATTTTCTGGGCCAGAAGGCTTTCATCTTTAGCGGCCGCCTCGAAGTCATGAGGCACGATCGCCATATCCAGGCTGGCGTAGAACGGCACCAGGCGAACACGGTTGGCAATTCGTTCGGCCGCTTCCTTGTATTTGTCTTCATCCTTGAGCATCGCCGCACCGTCGTACATCTCCTTGGCTTTCTCGAAACTACCGGCCACTTCATAGAGCACACCCATATTGTAGAGGAATTTCGGATTATACGGGTCAGCCTGATAAAGCTTGTTGTACAGCGCGTAGGCTTTATCGATTTCCAGGTCCTCAGCCTCTTCAGCCGCAACCTTGGCATCGTCTTTAAACTCTTTATTTTTGATTTTGTCCAGTTCGAATTCCCCCAGGGCATACCATGGATTGACCTGGTTTGTAAAGAACCAGGCCATGTTGTCGGCACAGCGACCGGCCAGTTGACCGACACTGCTGATATCACGGTTGTCGCCTTCACAGAATTTATCATCGGCTGTACGGGTCAGGCGTTTGACGCCCAGGATCTCACCCGAACGGGTATCGACCACACGCATACTGGCATTGACAGTGACGGTGCGGTAGAGACAGCCGACCTGCACTTTGCGCCTGTTGTAGGTACGGGTTTCGTAGCCGTTTTTGTCTTCCGACGAGGCTGAGACTTCACCGTAAATCATGATATCGACACCCAAAAGCTGGCCGATTTTGGCCGCCGCGGCATCATCGACCAGACCAATATCCGTCATCGACTGCTCGGCCAGGACTGATTCCAGACGGCTTCTCTCAACAACCGAGAAACACTTGGTGCTCAAGCCTTCGATCAAAGTCCTGGCTTCGACATCGCTGGAAAACAGGCCACCCTCGATCTCGCGGATCCCGCGGTTTTCAGTCAGCATGTATTCAATCATTTTATCGGCGATGAACTTGCCGGCTTCGCGCGAACCGTTATTCAGCGGTTTGAAATCCAGGATAGCAATTTTTTTGGCACCCTTCAGTTCGATTTCCGGTGTCTGTGGCATCCAGACCTTGATCTTTTTATAGGCCAGGACGTTCGAGGTCATCAGGATCAGAAGGGACAGAGCGATCACGAGAATGGTTGCTTTTTTACTCATTAGTTTACCTCCGCAAATCTATAAAGATGTTATTTCAAATCCCATTGAAAGACAGCTCGACAATTTGATGTCAGTCTCAATTCGAGACTCCCCTATACGGGATTATATTTTACAATTTAAAGCGGCTGGTGATTTTTGTCGGCGCAACCGCTTCCTGTGAACTATTTCACGATATAGATATATTGAAATGATTAGGATTTTGTTACGAAGATGATAATTAGATAAATTTTTAAACCGTAGAAACTGCATCAGGCCAGGTTACTTGCAAGCTGACATCTCAAGAGTGTCGAGTGCCTGACCTTATTAAAATATACAAAGCCTCACATCCACAAATTCCGGTCTAAACTGCGATACTGGATCGCTTCGGAAATATGCGCCGAGGTGATCTGTTCGGCCGGTTCCAGGTCTGCAATCGTACGGGCGACCTTGATGATCCGGTCATAAGCCCGCGCCGAAAGCCCCAGCCGCGTGATTGCCGTACGCAGGAGGTTCTTGGACTTCTCATCAAGTTGACACATGATCTGAATATCTTTCGACTCCATATGCGCGTTACAGAACATACCCTCTTCATTCTTAAAGCGTTCGAGCTGAATCCTGCGGGCACGATTGACCCGTTCGCGAATAGGTTCCGATTTTTCACCACTCGGCTCGGCCGCAAGATCTTTGAACTTGACCGAGGGCACCTCGATATGAATATCGATTCGATCCATCAACGGTCCGGATATCTTGGCCATATACTTCTGGATTTGCCCCGGATGACAGGTGCACTCATGGGAATCGTCACCGTAGTAACCACACGGGCAGGGATTCATCGCCCCAACCAGCATAAACTGTGAGGGGTACGTAAGCGTCAGCATCGAGCGCGAAATCGTCACCTGGCCATCCTCCATCGGCTGTCGCAGCATCTCCAGCACATCTTTGCGAAACTCCGGCATCTCATCCAGAAAGAGTACCCCGTGATGAGCCAAAGACACCTGTCCGGGCTTGGGAATCCGTCCACCGCCGATCAGACCGGCATCGGAAATATTATGATGGGGCGATCGAAACTGCCGGGTGGCGATCAGTGCAGTATCGGGCGGTAGCTGTCCGGCCACCGAATGGATCTTGGTGATTTCCAGCGCTTCTTCCATCGAGAGAGACGGAAGTATAGTCGGAAGCCGTCGTGCCAGCATGGTTTTGCCCGACCCGGGCGGGCCGATCATGATGATATTATGACCCCCGGCGGCAGATATTTCAAGCGCGCGCTTGGCCGCCTCCTGCCCCTTGACATCGGAGAAATCGACCGGGTAATTCTGCGCGCTGTTGAAAACCTTGTCGATATCGACTTTGTAGGGCCTGATATCATCAGTATCTTCCAGAAAACGTACCGTCTCAGCCAGGTTCGAGAGCGGATAAACCTTGAGGCTGTTCGTTATCGCGGCTTCCTTGGCATTCTCTTTGGGAACGATCAATGATCTATTTTGTTGTTTGGCGATCTGCATCGCAATCGGCAGTACACCCGGCACCGGCTTGAGCGTACCATCCAATGAGAGTTCACCCACCATCACGTAATCCGAGAAATCCTCGCGCAGGATCTGGCCGGTGGCGGCCAGGATTCCGACCGCAATCGGCAGATCGAAAGCCGAACCCTCCTTGCGGATATCCGCAGGCGCAAGGTTTATAGTCACCTTCTTGTTGGGAAAGATAAAATCTGAATTTTTGATAGCCGAGGTCACCCGCTCCTTGGCTTCCTTGACCGCGCCATCGGGCAACCCGACAGTCGCAAACGACGGCAGTTGCGGACTGATATCGGCCTCGACATCGACCACATAGGCATCGATTCCCAGAACAGCGGCGGCATGAATCTTGGCAAGCATATATCCCCCTCCCGAAATGGACAAGCATCTCTAATAAATATCAAGGGCTGTAATGTAATTTAAATCAAGCTCTCAGGAAAGCAAATCATTTATTGCCCGGGGAAGCTCTTTTAGTGACTTAATCTGACAGTCAGGCATCTCGTTCGGCATACGCACTTCCTGCTCCCGGTGTGATCCGGTCAGGTAGCGTACAGCGCGCATCCGCAGTCTTTTGGCGGGAGCGATATCGTTGTCCTGTCGATCACCCACCATGACAGATTCTGTCAGGGGGATACCGAGCTGGTCGGCAATATAGATGAAGAATCGAAAATCAGGCTTGGAGTAGGGCAGTTCTCCCGACATCTGCCTGAACGCGAAATGCTTCATTATCCCATGACGCTCGAGAAAATCAGCAGTCGATTGTGGCTGGTTGGCGGCTATCGCCAGGGTGTACTTCATTGACAGTTCGCTTAAGACCTCCTCGGCCTCGGGACGCAACTTGAAAAACTGCGAGAGGTCGAGACGGTCAAAATCGGCACGCAACACCTTGAATTTTTCCTTGTCGGGCTGTACAAGACGCCAGATCGTCCCGGAATACAGGCTGGGAGTGTATGATCTGATCGACTGGCGGTTGGCTGTCTCGATCTCTTCCAATGTCACCTCTCGTCCTATCAGACCAGGCAAGGTCCTCAGGAGGTGTTCGTTCCAGTACTCATCGAGACCTGAATCATCGACCAGGGGTCCGCCGACATCTAAATAAATCGCTTTGACAGTAGTAGCCATGAGGAAAGTATAGTGTAATCAAAAGGCGATGGCAAGCCAATTCAAGAAGCTGTTTCGGGCGAACGATGATACTCCCGCAGACCCAGGATATGACCGTCGGGATCGGTGAAGAAAGCGTAACGGGCAAACTGCTGGTCCTTTATACCGCCGATTATCTCCACCCCGTGAAGCTCCAGAAAAGCGACATGATCCTCGAGCCTGTCCACCTCGAATTGAACCGAAACATCCAGACATCCCGAAGGCAGGTTCTGCTCATAAGCTTCCGGGCTCTTCTTATGCAGGGCGAGATGAATATCGCCGATTATGAATTCCGCCCAGGTGGGCGATTTCAGCTTGAGGCTGAACTTGAGGACTCCCTCATAGAAATTCACAGACCGCTCGATATCTTCCACCAGGAAGATTATCGTATCCACCCTTTTTGGTTGTCCGCGCTTAGCCATGTTACTGTAATTGACGGCAGATTGAATACAAAACTTAAGCGCTTGAATTGTTTGAATTTACGACATTTTAGATCGGACATTATCTATATAATTGAAATACAAGCAGATATTGCCACAAAAAAACCGCCCGCATTCACGGGCGGTCAGATAAAATCATATCTGTAATCAGAAATTAGCGTCGTAAATATCCTTGGTGCGACGAATCCTTGAGAATTCGACCACCCAGGTTCCGTTATCGAATTTACCCTCCGCCATTATCAGGTCATTGCCCTCTGAGGGAGGCTGGAGAATCCAGGTCGGGAGCATATCCCCATCCTGCCAGTCGAGCGTATCCACAAATGGAACGGCAAAGTATTCCAGCATAGGGTCTTCAGGGACATAAGAAGGATTATCCAGCTGGTACTTGTGCATCATAGTCGGAACCGCGGCAGTGGTATCATTAAGCTTTAAATAATTCTTTAAAAGCGGAGAAACACCACCGTCGAAAATAAACCCGTTGAATGGGATATTTGTAAGAACACGGTCGAAACCGATACCGGTTCCCTGCGAACGAGCGGCGCTCCACTGCCAGACATCGATCAGGTCTGTACCGGAAGTCGAACGCATATAATCCGGTTCACCGTCTCCGAGATGGCACGCTGTCAGACAACCGAAATCCTTCCAGAACTGCTTGGGCTCATCCGGAGGGAAAAATAACGCCACTTTGTCCTCAAATTCCTGCAGGCGCTCAAATGCACCCGCCGAACCGTTATAGGACCAGGGCAGATGGCTGGTGTCTTCGCCGACAATGTACTGACCCTGTTCTGTTTCTGTCCATTTCAACTGGAAGTAGATTGCATAATCAGTATATGCACATCGCAAATAACATGTATCGATGAAATTATCGGCGTATGCCTGGTGACTCATTTCGATCGCTGAGATATTTGTACCCCAGAAATCACTGCCGTCGTCGACTCCATCGACCACAGGCGGATTGTCTACTTTATTACCCACAACCACGTTACCGGAGGGTACCGCAGTTGTATCGAAAGTCAAAGTAACTGTGTTGTTACCGTTATGGTCTCTCTGGGTGCCATTGAAAACAGCCAGCGCAAAGACCCTGTCATCGGGCGGTCCAAGGGTGGCATCGGCACCGTCCTCGCCAGCCGGTCCCTGGGGGCCCTTGGGTCCTGTATCGCCCTCGCAACCGAGAAAAGTCAGGCTGACAAAGATTGCGGTAATTATTGTTAAAATCAACTTATAGTTGCGCATCGCCACCTCCTAAAACTGCCTGTCATTGCCACTGCCGGTTCTGCGAATTCGTTTGAGCTCAACAGCCCATTTTTCCAAACCTGCAAGAAGGAAGTAACTCGAACCGCTGAAGACCTGTCCGCGATCACCATAAGGCACCAACGAAACATAACCCGGGATCGTGGCTGAACTGGTAAAGCTCGAGGTGTCTGCCAGCATAACCGCATCACGAAGCCAGAATGGATAATCGGCATCGTAATTGGGATCATAGAAATGCATCCAGATCGGTTCGCCATTATTGTTGTTCTCCATGTAGCAGGCACCGCCGGCATCACCGGTTATGGCTCCCAGGCTTCCACCGGAGTAAACCATATAAGCATCATCGGCGAAACCGACCAGGTCGGTCGCACCAGCGCGCCAATCCCAAACATCGATTCTGACATCGGAGCCGAAACTGGCAGTACCCAGACCACCTTCCAGAAGGTTATCAGACTCGGTAGGAACATAATCGCCGGTGATAAACATTACCCACAGACGATCCTCGACGCCTTCCTGGTTGAAATCACCTTCAGAACCATCAAACCTGTAAAACCACTCCTCAGGATGACGGTTTTCGCTGATCTCATAGACAGTGTCAATGTCATTGATTACCCTGTCTTCGGTCCACATGAAAAACATATAGATAAACTCGGCATCATAGGCCGCCCTGACCTGTATCTGGGAGATTTCATTATCGACTCCCACAATAGATTCAAGGACAACATCGCTTTCGTACAATTCGTCATTCGGGCTCCACTCATCGATATCACCATCTTCGCCGTCGAGACGAGGCGGAGTATCCAGCTTGACACCGACAACCGTAGAGGCATCAGCCTCCTGTAAAGTATCGAAAGTCACCCGGACGAAATCCTTGGCGCGATAATTACTCGCAGTGCCGTCATCTTCATTGAACAAAGCCACAGAAAAATAAAAATCCTCAGGCACACCCGCCGCCAGATCTTCACCCGGTTCGCCCGGTTCACCCGGATCACCCTGCGGTCCCTGCGGACCAGTATCACCTTCGCAGGCAAACAGAAGCGCCAAAACCAGTACAGACGCTGTGTAGATTCCCAGGCGTAAAAGCTTAAACATATATATACCTCCCATATACCAGTGTTATTATTTTCCCAGTAAACGCTTGAACCAGATTATCTTCCTTATCTCGTTCGAAAAATTGATTATAGCCCAATCACCTGCGAAAAGCAAGAGATTTTTTTCACTTAGAGACGTTTTTGAAAGCACTTCGTTCAATCCAAAATTAAGAAGTTATTAATACATAAATCATTGTCTCTCACTCACAAACAAATCAGGCTGAAGAATAAAACGACTCCCGAAAAATAGAGTGACCGATGATTGTTAGAGCGGCTTATCGGGGCTTTTCGATTCTCTGGACTAGAAAAGTGCGACGGCTGTTGCGCAGATGACAATATGCTTCGAGATATGTGCGTCCCATTGCAGAGTACACGCTGATGGGCTTGATTTTCCGCCTGCCCGAACTTTTCCCACGGCTGGTGTAGACGATCTCAATTTCGCTCTTTTCTGCCAGGGCGATTTTAAGCCAGTCCGGTAACACAGAGACGGCGTCCTCCGGATGACGGCCGTAACGACGCACGAACTCAACCAGGTTGTCACTGAACTTGTCGGTGTAAATCAAGTAGAGCTTCTTAAACAGCTCGAATGTCGCCCGGCAGTCGCCCAGTGCGCGATGACGGTTTTCCGGCACTATATCGAACAAGCGCAACAGTATCCCCAGCCCGTATGAATTCGAAACCACCAGGTCACGCGCGACCTCGACCGTATCTATCATAGCCTCGAGCTCGAATTTACGGTTTTGTAAACGCATCTCGTTTTTCAGAAAATCGTAATCGAAATGAACATTGTGGCCGACCAGGATCCGGCCTGTAACAAGGTCAAGTACCTCTTCAGCCACTTCCGAGAATTTGGGCGCGCCCCGAAGCTCCTCTGCTTCAATGCGATTGACTTCATAAGCGCCGGCAGATATCTTTCGCCGGGGATCAACCAAACCGGAGAACACGGCTGTCCGCCTGAAACGGCGATCAAAATCGATCAAAGCGATCTCACAAATCCGATCACCATAGGCGACAAACAGCCCGGTAGTCTCGGTATCGATACAGCAGAATTTCATATCATTTTAGATACTACCGGGAAGCTGTTTTTCAAAACCCAAAAAACATAAAATATCGGATTAGAATCAACGGCGACGTTTTATACGCGAGCCGGTCGTCATATTTTTGGAGAAGCTTTCATCCTCTGGCGCAAAGCGAAGGTTGACCGCACGAGGACCACGCTGACTTTCATGAATATCGAACACCATCCGCGAACCCTCGCGAATATCGCGGAATTTAACGAGTTTTAACCAGCGCTGATGGAAAAAGATTTCCCGGCCATCCTCATCACCGCGGATGAAACCGTAGCCGGAACCCTTGTTTATCTTGATAACAGTCCCTGTATTCATACCCATTTTTGATAAAAATCCATGAAACCCCAGAGTGCGATATAACTTACTACTATACATCGCATTAAAAAAGCATTAACTCTCTTAATTCAAAAAATAAGGGTATGAATAGGGTATTTCTAAAGAGGTATAAATTGTCCTGTATGCTATCAATTATTAACTATACTGAAGTGATTCTTCAGAGAAGCTTAAAGGCGAAGATAATCCAGTCCTGGTCGGTCAAACGCAAGCCCCACTTATTGTAATATTGTTTGCGGGTCTGGCGGTCAATGAATGAGACTTCGACGTAGGCCGTATCACCCAGCATCTCGGTTTCACCGATCACGATCTGTTTTTCGGTCCAGAGCCTGCGTATGCGCCCATCCGGAGCAAACAATTTCTTGTACTCGGCTATATTCTGCTGGATTGTCAGAGTGGTATCGTAGAGATACAAATTGGGCACATTTTCGCGCACCAATTGATTGAGATCCAGGTAATCATCCAGATCAAAAGACTGGTCACTACGCAATTGATTGATGAACTCCAGCACTGTATCCTTGGGGCCTGTTTCCGATTCACAGGCAACCCAGGTTACCAAAGCTGAGATTACAGCGACTGCCAGCAGTTTTCGAACCATATCCCCCCCGTTCAACCTACCATCTGCGCGCGATATATATCCGGTGAGAATTGCCCAGGTCGGCATAGGGCACATAGGCATAATCAAACGAGAATTTCTTCAGCATAAGCCCCAGGCCAAATGATATTCCAGCCAGGCTTTCATTGTCCCCGCCGGTCTTGTAGTCCGATCCGATTGTATTGTATCCGGCTCGCAGGCGAAGTTTTTCAACTCCAATGAATTCCACACCGCCACCGGCAAAGAAATCGTTGTCGCTGGCCTTACCGACATCGGCGACAACGTTGAAAGGAGCGTTATGCATCCTGTGAGCCACTCCGGCCTTGATCATGATCGGAAGCGGATCTTTATGTTCTTCGGACAGCCCCGAAAGCTGGAAACCGAGATTGGTAGCGGAGAGACCCAGACGAGTATGCTCATCGGGCAGGTTGTACTGGAAGCCGATATCGAGCGCTAAACCGGTAGAACTGAAGGAATCGATCGTTTCGACTATGAATTTCGTGCCCAGACCGAAATAGAGCCGTTCGCTCAATGGTTGTGCAAAAGCGGCTGAAAGCGCCAGATCGCCTCCGCCGAAATTTCCCAGCACCTCACCCGACTTATCCGTCAAGGGTGTGTCTCCGAAATTGAGGTAATTGATCGCGAAACCGACCTTGCGTTTCTCCCCCCAGGGCAAAACAGCGCTCAGGTAACCGCCCTGGATATCAGCCAGGTAATTATGATAGCCCGAGGAAAGCGCGTAACCGGACAACCCCAGCATACCGGCCGGATTGTAATATATCGCCGATTCATCATCAACCATCCCAACATAAGCGTTGCCCATAGCTACCGCGCGGGCCCCCACGCCGATCTTTAAAAAACTGTAGGCAGAGGTTCCGGCCTTGGAATTTATGGCAAACAGGTTCGAGCTGAAAACCGCGAGTAGAAGCGCGGCCGCAGTGATACCGATCAGTGCATGCTTTCTCATCAAGATTTCCTTTGCTTATGATCTATTTTGATTTACCAGTTTCTTACCGTTTTATTAACTATAATCTCGGCCAGTTTCTCCAGGGCTTTGGTCTTGCCTTCTTCTTCGGTTTCACTGTCAGCTGAGAAAACACCAAAAGAGCTGATCTGATTTTCCTCCCAGATCAGGCTGCCATCGGCTTTCTGGAATTTTATCTGAACCGCGACATCGACCTTGTACTCCTGGACCTGTTCCTGCTTGTTATACGTATAAGGTGACCTTTCGTACGAAATTACTTTGCCACTGATAATAGCGGATGCAGCCTCCTCATCCACCACCTTGAGGCTGTTGTCGGCCACAAAAGCCGAGGTTATTTTCTCGGTCAGTTCCTCTCCCAAACCGTATTCGATCGTCTCATTGGCAATAATCGGAACATAAACCGATTCAATCCCCCCCAGAGATGAGCCGGAAAACGAGTACGGTCCGCATGACAGCCCTGCTATAAGTAACGCCGATATAATGAGAGAAACTGCTTTCAAAGTTATCAACCTCACCTATTTATAATATCGGTCGGTTTATTTCGTTCCAGCAACCTCGTAAACAATTCGACCATTTTTGATCGTCACCAGAACCTGGTTGAGGCCGTAAAAATAGGGCAACTGGCGCACATTTTCCGCCTCCCAGATCAATATATCGGCCTGTTTACCCGGCTCCAGAGAACCGACTTTGTCCTCGATTTTGAGGGCGCAGGCGGAATTGATCGTGACCGCGTTAAGAATCTCAGAAGCTGTCAGCTTGAGCTTGTTGGCCGCCAGGGTCATAATCATCTGAAGCGAAACTGTGACCGAACTGCCTGGATTGAAATCCGTCGAAAGCGCGATCGGGACTCCAGCCTCCACCATCCTCCGGGCCGGAGCGTAGTCGCCCAGATCGAGATAAAACGATGTCCCCGGCAAAAGCACCGCAATCGTGTTCGCGCGCGCCATCGCCTCGATCCCCTCCTCCGAGATATACACAAGGTGATCGGCTGATACCGCGCCCAGCCTGGCCGCCAGTTGCGCGCCACCCAAATTTACGATTTCATCGGCGTGGAATTTGAGCATCAAACCATGTTCTTTGGCGGCAGACTGAATAGTCTCCGATTCAGCCAGCTCGAATACACCTTTTTCACAAAATACATCCGAAAAAACAGCCAGCTCGGCTTCGGCCACGGCAGGAATCATCTCGTTTACGACCAGATCGACATAACCGGACTTGTCCTGACGGTACTCATCGGGAACCTCATGCGCACCCAGAAAAGTCGGCACCAGATCAAGCGCATGGTTTTGATTCAAGTCCCTGATAACCTCCAACTGCTTGATCTCATCGGCAGTAGTCAGACCGTAACCGGACTTGGCCTCGATCGTGGTTGTCCCGTATTGCAGGAATTTATCCAGGTACTTCAGCGAATTTTCATAGAGCTTGTCTTTGGGAGTCTCGCGCAACGTACGGGTTGAGTTTCGTATCCCGCCTCCCGCCTCGGCGATTTCCATATAGGATTTACCCAGGTTACGCATCTCGAACTCATCCTCGCGGGTCTTGGCAAACACTGGATGAGTATGCGGATCGATCAGGCCGGGAGTGACCACTCGTCCGCGGGCGTCTATAATCCGGCACTTATCACTCAACTCAATCTTTTGATCGAGTTCGGCAGTTTTTCCTGCCTCGACGATTTTATCACCGGCGCAGGCTAAAGCACCATCCTCGATAATCTCCAGCTTTCCCAGATTGTTGCCGGTGAGGGGCAGCGATCCAGCCGGACGGCAGGTCAGAAGGTATCCGATATTTTTTATGTATAGATTTGCTTTCATAATCTACCCATTATATAAACTTTCTGTTACTATCGAGAACAAGTAAATTTAGGCAAATTTAATGCTGACGCAACCTTTTTAATGCTCCCGTACTCCCTTAATACCCCATAAAACACAATATGTACTGATAAATAGATATTATTATATGACGATACAATATATACAACGCTCATCTAAGCAGGGGATAAATATGGTTCGCCGCCACAGGTCCAAGAAAGTACTTATAGTTGATGACGATCGTAAGATGGCGGAATGCCTGGCGGATATGATCGAGATCTTCGATGTCGATTACTCCACCGCCGAAAATGGTGAGGAAGCGATCGACCTGCTCAACAATGACAGCTTCCACCTGGTCATCGCCGATTCCCGCATGCCCAAGATTTCCGGTTTTACACTGCTGAAGTATGTCAAACAAAATCATCCCGACACCAGGGTTGCAATCGTTTCAACGCGGAACTCAGAGATGACACAGTCGCTGGCAGTTCGCGACAAAGCCGATTTCTATCTGCCACGTCCATTCAAAACCAAGGATCTCGAAAGCATCCTGGACAAAATCGGTTGATTCTTCTGTTTTGACACACTTGCAGTCAGAGATCGCGCGAGATTCCACTTTACTATAACTACGATATCGATATATTTACAGTATGTTCAGAAATACCGTGCTGTTATTGATGACTGCCGTACTTATCTGGGGCTGTTCATCGAATGATTCCGATGAAATCTATCTTGTCACGCTGTTCGATGATTCGGTCGAGGCGGGAACTTATTCAATCTTGTGGGATCAGACCGATTCCGATGACAATTCTGTGGGCAGTGGGATATACGAGATTCATCTCGACACCGATCTTTATAACGGCATGACCTATATCCGTATCGGGATGGGGGCGGATAGTTCGAAGATTGTGCTTAAACCGAATCCTCCTGTGCCGACCCAATTCGCCATTCGGACCGATCGGACGGACTATGAAATCGGCGACACCATAATAATCGAAATCGATATCCCGACTGCCAGTGACGCGCTCGTCCGTGTCAATCGCGGTGGCCTCCCTTTAGCTCCGATTTTGTAGATTATACCGGCTGGAATGGTGATGAATCAGGTGGCCGATTGATTGTCTTTGCTCATGTATGCCGACTCAAGAATGCAGTTATCGCTGAGACCGCAGAAGCTTTGAGATAATTCCAGGCAGGTCTAGTTATAGCAGTCACTACATACAGAATTGGAATAACAAAGTCATAATAGAATCAACTCGGCGGGCCGGCAATGAATCGGTCTAAAGGTGAATCGGTTTGCTCTCGTCCTCATCGTATGGGAGAGTGGCAATCCGCACCGGACTGGAATTGATCCTCAGATATCTACTGAAGACAGACAGGTATCCATGTCACATCACGCTCTTGCCGGAAGCCCGTCCTAACCTTACCGCTCTGCCCTTTTATGGTCTCATGGGGACTCTCTATTTAGTGACCGTGGGCAGTTTCAACTGCGGTCAAGTTCAGTACAAGATCCCTATTAGCACCGCACACTGAAATCTTCCTGAAGACATTTTCCCGGTTACCGTAGACCGGAGACAGAATAAATGCACGGCAAACTGAACTCACGGACATTTTCCGGCAGCACAGGCGTTACAATCGTGGCGTTTTCAAGCGGCTGATTGATCAGGCTGGTTTTTGGCCACCTGGAAGGATAAAACCTGGCCCGCCGGTTGATATATTTGTTTTTCAAATAACTTCTGTTTCGCGGACAATTTCCATTGGACCTGCGCGGTTGATGACTCGCTGGCTGTGCAGATCTACTTCAAAGTTAGCAGTATACGTCAATTCTGTCAAGCAGTTTCTCAACTATTGAGTTCAGATCATTTATGCCCATGCCGCTAAAGTTAAAACTTGAATTTGAGCGGTTTCTGCTTAAATTCACGATGACTAACTTGGGAGAGGGATTGATTTATGAAAAAGATAATATTGTTTGCTTTTGTTTTGGGAATATTTTCTCTTGCATTCTCCTGCGGGGGTGAAAAGAAGCAGAAAATCGAGGGCGGAAAGTTAGTAAAAATTGCGATCTGGGAAGATCGTCGCCAGGCCGACCCGCTTCTTTTCGAGTACCTGGATGATGAAAAACCGATTGTGCGCGCTCGCGCGGCCTACGCCCTGGCGATGATAGAGGCCGAGGGAGCTTCATCCCATATCAGCGAACTTCTGAGCGATGATCACCCTATGGTTGTGCTGGAAGCGATCTTTGCCCTGGGGCTGGCGGGCGACAGCCTGTATGCTGAAAAACTGATTCCTCTGACTGAATCTGAAAATCCCGAAATCCGCAACGAAGCGATTGTCGCGCTCGGTAAGCTGGGCGGAGAGAATGCCGTGAAGCAATTGATGAAGCTCTCCTATGACAGCCTGCCGGAAATCCGCGCGCGGGCCTGCGAGGGACTCTGGCGTGCTGAAGCCGACACCGCTGTACAACGGCTTATCGAGCTCTCCCGTGATTCGATTATCGAGGTCGAATACGAGGCGGTCTATGCCCTGAGCCGTCTGGCCGATTCCGAGGCGGCGGTCAGGATGCGTTTCGTTCTGCGCGACACGGTACCCGAAATCCGCAGGGTAGCGGCCAAAGCGCTGGGGGCGATGAGCGACTCGGGTGCGCTGATCAAGCTGACCGAGGCACTGGCGCGCGAGTCCGACTGGCAGGCCAAGGCCAGCATGATTGGCGCAATCAAAAAAGTCGGAAGCAAAAAAGCGATCAAAGCGCTTTTAAACCTGCTCTCGGACAGCGAACATCCGCTCGTGACAGCCTCAGCCATGGACGCTATCGCCCAGCTCAAAATCGACGCCCTGATCCCAAGAATAAGGCCGTTTCTACAACATGATGATGCTTACCTTAAAGGCGCGGCCATCGATGCACTGGCACGGTTGGGCGACAGGACTTTGCTCGACAATATCGCGCTCGATCCCGACCAGGTCAGCTGGTATGTGCGTATGAAAACAGCCGAGGCAATGCAATCTGTCAAAAGTCGGGAGGCCTCGCAAATTCTGCTAAAGCTGATCGCCGATCCCGATCCGCGGGTCAGAGCATCTGCACTTTCGAGCCTAAACGCGGTCGATCATGCCAACCTCAAACAATACATTACCGGAGCGCTGGCGGACAGCTCATTAGCGGTAATCCTGACCGGTGTGGATATTGTCTCGCGCCGTCAGCTGTCTGAATTCATCGAACAGATCGAAGATATCTACACTACCGCCGGTACTGACAACCTCGATCTGCGGTTCGGAATCGCCTATTCTCTACGCGAATGGATTGCTGATTCAAGTTTTGTAGATGAAGAAGCTGAGATACTGTTTGAGCTGGCAATAAATGACGATCATCGTGCGGTCCGAAAGCTGGCCATCGAAGCTTACGCTAAAATAGGTCAGGATTTATCAGATCAACTGGGCTATTTCAACACGGACATAACTGCTGAGACTTACGCCAAGTACTACAAGAAATATGCCTCCAACCCGATCGCTGTCCTGAATACCACTAAAAGCCGTATCAAAGTCAGGCTTTTACCGAATCTTGCTCCAAAAACAGTTGCGAGTTTCATCGAACTGGCCGAATCCGGCTATTTTGACAATTCGATCTTCCACCGGGTGGTACCGAGTTTCGTGATCCAGGATGGTGATCCGACCGGCACCGGGATGGGTGGTCCCGGATATACGATTCGTTCCGAATTCAACCGCAAAAACTACGAACGCGGAACAGTTGGCATGGCCCATGCCGGTAAGGACACCGGGGGCAGCCAGTTCTTCATCTGTCATTGTGCCCAGCCTCACCTGAACGGGCGTTATACAGCCTTCGGGCAGGTCATCTCGGGTATGCACCTGGGCGATAATTTAGTCGTCGGCGACAGCCTGAATTCGGTTGAAATTATCTACCCGGAATAGTAATTTAAGCCTGTCACGGAAAAGCGTTCAGAAAAGGAGTTATCATGAATACATCGCTGGTGAAAATCGAAAAGCCGGAAGAAGTCAATATTATCTTCGGCATGACTCATTTCATAAAAACCGTGGAGGACCTGCACGAAATCCTGGTCGGCGCGGTACCGGGGATCAAATTCGGTCTGGCTTTCTGTGAAGCCTCACAGGAACGCCTGGTGCGCTTTTCGGGCACCGACGAAGATTTAACTAAACTTGCAGTCGAGAATATGAAAAACATCGGGTGCGGTCACAGTTTTTTAATTTTGCTCGGCAATGTTTTCCCGATCACGGTCTTGAACCAGGTCAAGCTCTGTCCCGAAGTCTGCAGGATCTTCTGCGCCACCGCTAATCCGGTCGAGGTCGTAGTAGCTGAATCGGAACAGGGCAAAGGTGTTCTGGGGGTGATCGACGGCTTCTCGCCGGTAGGTGTCGAATCAGAAGAGAATATCAAGGTCCGCAAAGAATTCCTGAGAAAAATCGGCTACAAGTTCTAAACATATTCTATGAACCTGACTTTCAACAACGGCATAGAGATCGAGGGGCTGGAGTTTCTACTCGACGCTCACCGCAAGGCGGAGTACTCATTTGTCTCCCATGCCCATACAGACCATATCGCCAACCACGGCAAGATACTGGCGACACCGGAGACTATCCTGTTTTTTCGTCAGCGTTACAAGAAACCAGCCACACGCGCACTGGGCTATCGCCAGAAGACAAAACTGAATGGTTTCGAAATCGAACTGCGCCCTTCGGGACATATCCTGGGTGGCGCGCAGATCAGGCTTACCGCCGGTGACCTGAAGATAGTTTACACCGGAGATTTCAAACTTCAGCGAGGTGTCACAGCCCCGGTCGGGGACGTACTCAAATCCGACATCCTGATCATGGAATCGACCTATGGGAGCAAGCAGTATGTTTTCCCCCGGCGAGATCGGGTGATCGACCAGTTGATTAGTTTCGTGCAGAAATGCCTTCTCTCCAATCAGGTTCCGGTCATCTTAGCTTATTCATTGGGCAAATCCCAGGAAGCGGTCAAGGTCCTGGGAGATTTCGGGTTTGAAGTCTATGCCGAGGACAATGTTTACAAGTTCTGCAAGTTATACGAGAAATGCGGTGTCAAATTCGAAAACCTGTTTCCACTCGGTAAACAGGATTACAAGGGCAAGGTCGTTGTCTTCCCTCCCTATTTCAAAAAGTACCGCGACCTGTTCCGCAAGATCTACCGCAAGCGTGTCTGCTTTTTATCCGGATGGGCTCTCGACAACTCATCACGATTTCGAACTTCAGCCGACCTGACCCTGCCACTTTCGGATCATGCTGATTACAACGAACTGCTCGAATATGTCGAAAAATCTGACCCTAAAAAGATTTTCACCCTGCATGGGTTTCCTGAATTTGCCGAGGATCTCAGGCGGCGCGGTTACGACGCGCAGTACCTTGGAGACGGTGCCATGGTTTCTCTGACACCGGAAAGCCGCAAATACATCCCTGTATCCAAAGGAAACTACGATTTGTTTTCGGATTGATTGCGTTTACCCGATATCGAGCTCATTGACACGGAAAATCGGGGTGAATTCATAACCGGCCTTCTTAAAATTTTCATCGGCACCGGATAGACGATCCACCAGACAGATTACCCGAACGACTTCGCATTTTTGTTCTTCGATCATCTTGATCGCTTTCAGAACCGATCCCCCGCTGGTGGTAACATCCTCGATCACAACCACGCGCGAGCCCTCGGCCAGGGGTCCTTCGATCATGCGCATACGGCCATGGTCACGTTGCTCCTTGCGAACGATAAACCCATCGAGCGGACGTCCCAACAGGTATGACATAGCGATCGTACCGCCGATGATCGGATCAGCGCCGAGAGTCGGTCCGCCGATGTATTTAACATTATCGTCCTTAATCATCTCTAAAACGACCTTGGCAAAGTATGCCAGCCCCTCGGCCATCAGAGATGTGTACTTGCCGTCAATGTAGTAATTCGATTTTGCGCCCGAGGCCAGGATAAACTCCCCTTTGAAGACAGCTTTGTCGTTAACCACCTGCAGAAGCCGGGCGCGGGCTTCCTCCAGTGTCAGATCCAGCATTTCACGCATTTTGCAGTCCTTTCGCAGGTTAAATATATTGGTC
>WJMC01000062.1 GCA_014728145.1 Candidatus Zixiibacteriota bacterium
CGCCTACTGCCAACCATCCAAAACGAGCTCTGACCAGACATATCAGTTTCATACATCATTATCATCAACTATTAAAAAAAGGACGGGCATCTAAACCCGTCCTCAATTGAGTGCTCTTCTATCCTATGAAGATCCTTCCAATGAATTCGTCAACCCCCGCAGGGTTGACACATTGTATGTAATCTCTAAGTCATCTATTTCATCAGCACCATCTTCTTGGTGTCATGGAATTCACCTGCTGTCGCGCGGTAGAAGTAAATACCGGTCGCCAGATTGTCAGCCTTGAAGGTCACGGTAACCACACCGCCATCGGAGTAACCCTCGAAAGTCTCGACCAGCTGACCATTGACATTGAATATCTCAATCGTCCAGTCGGAAGGTTCCGGGAGTGAGAGCTTGATCTCGGTTTCCGGATTGAACGGGTTCGGGAAGTTCTGATGGAGTTCGTAGTTATCCGGAATCGCACGGGTAACCAGGTTTACATTGAGATCGTTGCCGAAATAATCGGCGATATCGGTTTTAATCAGGTCGATCTCACCATCGACTTCAATATTAGCCAGGTTGATCTCGCCGGCCGGTATACCTTCAGAACCCAGGCTGTATATAAAGACCCTCATCAGGTCACCATCGACACTGTAATCCAGCTTCATGTTGCTGATATCAGCCGACTTCTCGATGTACGGCACCGATTCAGCGCGTGAGAGATCGAAGACAAGCTGAGCCGCCCCTATATTGACTTCCGAGTTGGCGGTGATACCCAGCTCACCGTAACGCTGTTGCATGATCAGGTCGGTGCTGTTAGCAAAAGCGTTCAGCTTGGCCGGAGGCGCTAATTCACCGGTGATTACCCTGACCAGGAAGATCAGGTCACCGACAGTCAGCGCGCGACCATCGCCGTTGACGTCAGACGCCGCGACCTGTCCATCGTAATTGATATCGAACACCGCCGGGCCATAGATAAAATAGTTGGTATACAGCACAGCGTCGGCAATCTCATAAGGTACCGCGTTCATGTTCAGGTCACCGCGGTCATCGATCGAATCAGGATGAATGATACAGATCGAACCGTTATGCATGAGCAGACACCTGACCGGGTTGAGCTTATCACCAACCAGGCAGGAATCATCCGCGCCAACATTCGGGTAACGATCTTCATTCGGGTAATTGACATCATCGAGCTCATCCCAGAACACACCATACGGATTGTAAATGATTTTATCGATGAAGAGAGAATCTCCCTTCTTGTTCGAGAAGACGTTATCACCGCAATCGAACCAGTAGAAATCTACCGGGTATGTCATACCGCCGAAATTCTGATCCGAGGTGATATAGAAGTTCATGACCGCGATAGTGCCGTTGATATCAAAGGCTTCGGCCGGCGGATGAGGCGCGCCATTGTTCTGGTCGGCGATAGAGATGATCCTCACCAGACCATCAGGGCAGACACCGGTACAGCCACCGACATTGCCGGTAACGTAGGTGAAGTATTCCCAGTCTTCTGTGGCATCACCGCGTGTGACATCGATCAGGGAGAACGCAGTCGGATCGAATTTTATCAAGAGATCGAAACCGCCCATCGGAGTTTCAACAGCGGTTGTAATTTCGACATTGACATAATTATTGGTCGGGACACATTCGGTCTCTTCGATCCAGATTTCGGCACAGGAGCCGGTATCGCAGTTTTCGTTGATATGGACATAATACCAGGCCGTGTCGAGATCATAGGCTTCACAGCTATCGGAGACCTTGTAGACAAACATGATCGTGTCATTCAGAAGCGGCACGTTGAAACAGGTCTGCCATGACCCGGAATCAAAGCTTCCCGGACCCTCGACTTTTTCTACCGTGAGTTCATTGATTTCATCATCAGGATCGGAAATGGTGATACCGTCGAAACAGACCTCCACTTCACCGCCACCTGTACCGCAGTACTCATAATACATGCTGTCAGGGTCTACGGTAATAGTCGGAGGCTGGTTCAGGACAAGGTTGATATCGACAGTTTTTTCATCGTAATCACCGCAATGATCAGTCACACGCACCGTGATTGTAAAACTGCCGGCTCCTGAAGGTGTGTAGCATACCTGGCCATTTTGATCGATAGTAGCACCCTGGGGAGCGTTGGTCAGGCTGTATGTCAACGTATCTGCGGGCAGATCGATATCGGTCGCGGAGACATCGAAACAGATCTCTCCCGGTTCGCACATATTCATGGTGATATCATCCGGGACAGTAAGCTCCGGGGCGTGATTGCCGGCCAGTACCAGGCAGGCCTCGGCTTCACTGTAATCACCGCAGACATCAGTAGCGCGCAATTTGATACAGTAAATTCCAAATGAATCGATCGGTATACAAGCCTGTCCGTTCTGGATAGTTCCCGAGCCGATTACGAAAGTGACTTCGGGCTCACCACCATCCGGATCGGAGGTGGTGAAATCGAAACAGTACTGATCCGGAAGATCGCAGACTTTCATGCTGGTATCGGACGGAAGACTGATCGTCGGGGGCAGGTTATAATGTATATTGACATTGATAGTATCTTCAGCAGTCGCCTGGCAATCATCGGTTGCCCGCACTATCACCTGGAAGGTCGTATCCTCTGAGGCTTCGGCCGAGAAACAGACCTGGCCGTCATCATAACTGCCGTTCGGAAGCACTTCAACCGTGAACTGGTTGTCCGGATCGGAGATATCGGCCATGAAACAGACCTGTCCCCCTGAGACACACAACGTATCGAAAATATCATCCGGAAGCTCAACTTCAGGTGGCATATTGACCTGGACAGTAACCACGACATCAGCAGTATCAGCAAGCTCGCACTCATCGACAACCCTGAAGCTCAGGTCGTAATCGCCGGGCTGATCCGGAAGGAAGCAGAAGAGTCCGGTCTGTGGATCGTAATTGCCATCCATTCCGTCGATTTGCTCGAAAATAAGTTCTTCATCATCTGGATCGGAATAGCCGACCTCGATACAAACTGAATCGCCCAGCTCGCAGAAGGATGCGGTATCGAAAGGCTCGGCCGAAATAGTCGGCGGGCTGTTGAGTTCGATCGCGATCATGATAGTATCCTGATCGATTTTACCGCACAGGTCGCGAACCCTGATAATAAATTCATAATTACCAGCCTCGAGCGGGGTGAAGCAGACTTCACCGGTCTGCGGATCGACCGCGCCAAAACCGGCTACCTTGATAAAGGTCAGGGTATCGCCGGGAAGGTCGGGATCGCCGAAATCGGTCGGACTGAAACAGACTTCCTCGAGGTCGCACAGGCTGAGTGAGTAATCAGCGGGAAGCTCGATATATGGATCATGATTCAGGCTGATTGACATAACCACCGTATCGATATCAGCCACAACGCATTCATCTTCTACTTTGACCACGAACTGATAAGATCCTTCATCCTGCGGGAAGAAGCATACCTGGCCGGTTTCAGAATCGATCGTTCCGGGACCTTCCAGGAGCGTGAAGGTATGATTATCTGCAGAATCGGGATCATCGACTTCAGCTGTAAAACAGACAGTATCCGGATCAGAGCAGAAGTAGTAACTTGTATCCTGCGGAAGAGTCAGCTCCGGAGCGCTGTTCAGATCGACAGTAACGGAAACCGTATCGACCGCCTGCGATCCGCAGATCTGGTCAGTGGCAGTGATAACGATATCGTAAGTACCATCCTGGTCAGCCATCAGGCAGACTTCTCCGGTCTGCTCATCATACGTAGCCGGGGGCGTCACATCTATCGTGACATCATCGCCCTCGTTGGCGTCAGTGGCGGAAACCGGGAAGCAAATCTCGGTCGGCTCGCAAATCAATGTATCGAAATCAGGCACAGTCACCAGCTCGGGCGGGAAATTGACCGTCACGCCGATCGTGATCGAGTCACGCGGACAGGGTGGCGGAACCAAACCCGGACGCGCACCTTCGGTCAGAGCGCAACAGGAATCAGTCACCTTCAGGACAAAAGTGTAACTGCCGTTTTCAACATAATCCGGCAGGAAGCAGAATGACTGTGTGGCCGGATTGAAGGAACCGTCGCCCTGTAAAAATTCGATATCGAGAGGATCGCCGTCAGGATCGAATATATCTATCGGTACACAGATCGAGTCGTAATCGCACAGGAGCGTATCGAAATCATCTGGCAAATCGATCGTGGGACGATCATTAATTTCATAATTTATATATACTGTGTCTATGTCGAATGCGCCGGAAAGGTCAGTAGCTTTGAACACAAACATGTAAGTCGAATCAAGACCCCAGGGTAAGAAGCAGTGCTCGGTAAAGATATAGTTGTATTCATCGACCGGCTGGAAAACGCCTGTGCCCTCCAGCATTTCGACAGTAATCATCTCAGCATCACCATTGGGATCATAAGCTTCGATCGGGATGCAGACGGAGTCTTCGTAACAGACATTTATATTGATCTCACCGGGGACTAACAAAACAGGAGGCGCGTTTTCGAAACGTACCCTGATGATATGATCATTGAAGTCACCGTCACCGCCATCCTTTAGATCTTCAAACGCAATGATATATTCATGTAATTGAGCTGTCGCGAAAATTTTTGCATGGTCGTACTCATCGACATTGGCTGACAACTGCGTATACCATGACTCAGGACCTATCAGGTTGGGGGTTATATAGAACCCGATCGAATCGCTCGCGGTGATGGTAAAAGTGACCGAGTCGCCGGGAGCGCTCGAAGATGAAAACAACTCTGTTTTCATGGTCGTATCGGACGCGTCGTACCAGCCGGATACAGCCGAAGAAAACGAACCCGAAACCTTTTCCAGCACCATGGAAACATTGGTTCCGTTTACAGCCGGGAAAGATTCCCATCCCAGCTCATCAGTTGCTACATTAATAGTATAACCGAGACTGTCCAGAATTTCCTGCAGTGTCGGCTCGCCAGGGGCGAGAGAAATTAGCGA
The DNA here is from genome assembly GCA_014728145.1 of Candidatus Zixiibacteriota bacterium. Classification (NCBI taxonomy): domain Bacteria; kingdom Pseudomonadati; phylum Candidatus Zixiibacteriota; species Candidatus Zixiibacteriota bacterium. The sequence continues at coordinate 4,929 of WJMC01000062.1, forward strand.
ATCGCGAATATCGAGATCGCCGGGTCCTGCCATAGTAGAGGGAGCCAATAGAAGTAAACATGCAAGTGGCAGGAAAAATAGGGTAAGAAAACTACATTTCCGGCACATAGATTTGCCTCCTTAAAGTTACTGTTTCCCGGGTGGAATACAGCAATTCATATACCTGAAAAAATGAAAATCGTTTACAACATTAAAACAATTACGACAAGTACTTGATATCAGAAGAGTTAACGAGCTTCCCCCTCAGGATTGCTCTTAGGACACCCCTTCCAGACATAATAGGATATGTAAGTCAACTATATGTTTTTCTACACACACAAAAATATACCGCACCGCTTTAATATAAAGCCAAACTCGAGATTGTCAAGCAATATCACATACATATCAACGTCTTAACACAATTTTAACTCGCAGGATTTGCGCCTTTGAGAGCCGATTTGCAGCGCGATGTGCAGAATCTGAACAGATTTTAGTTTAGCTGTTTTAATGCAGTCTGTTTGACACTTCCTGCACGAGATTGCATACTTGTGCGGGACTTCTCAGTAGTCGTCGCGTGGTTTCAGCTTCGAGGGATAAAAACGGGGCTTGCCTTCTTCTAAAACTATATGTTCCAGCAGCTCATCTCTTATCTCAGGCGCGAGCTTATCCCCTTTCAGGAGGCTGTTGAGCTTTATGCCGTGGACTACCATAACTTCATCAGACAGACCGTGAGTTTTAATGTATTGCAGGAATTCCTCTTTCTCCTTCTCGTTTTTTGAAACCGTATAACGGGCCTTGTAAGTCGGTTCGCTCTTGATCCTGATTTTGTAGTCACTGCCCCGCAGGACGGTAGCATTCATCTGCAGGGCGTATAGTTCCAGTTCTTGTTGAAGATGGTCCTTCTCGATTTTCAGCTCTGAAAGAGCCTGCTTTACTTCGATATAGCGGTTGACCAGCCGGACACCATCCTCCTGTCTAAACTCCCGCGGAGGCAATTCCTCGGTCTTATGTAAATGGACTTTCGCCGGGCAGATCGGATAATAGTCACACCAGTCACAGAGCGCGGATTCATTGGGAGGAAGATCATCCCGGTCGACTGCTGATTCTATTTTTTTTATCAAATCCACGGTTTCGACCTTGAGCTCTTCGAGCTGATCCGGCTTTCTGCTGGAATGGATCTCTTTATCGAAAGTCAGGTAATGCCAGATCAGGTCGACAGACTCAACATCGGTATACATCTGGCTGATCCCGATCTGATACAACGCCAGCTGGCGATCCTGGTCAAAATACTTTTGCCCCATCAAAGTACCGGCGGTTTTGTAGTCATGGATCCTGTAATGGCCATCCTCGATTTCCGAAAGCCTGTCGATGTAACCCTGAAGCTTATAATCGCCGGACTTATCCAGATCGACTACAATCCGTAACTCAAGAGCCAGGGTTTTATCTAACTCGAAAGGAGCATAGCGCCGGTAATAATCCGTGAGTGATTTTTTACCGCGCTCGAAGTAATTTTCGTATGTTCGACCGGCTTTTACTATATATATATCATCGGTAAAGTTCTGTTCCCAGCGCCGGGCGAAATCATCCAGAAGTTCCTCTTCCGTCAAAAGCCTGCGATCGATCAAGAGCTTGTACAATTTCTCGAGAGATTCATGACAGCGCGATCCCAGAAAAGCCTCGATCGAGGTTCTCCTGACGATATCCGGTTTTTCGATATATTTGTACTTGAATTGAAGCGGGCAGTTTTCAAATGTAGATAAACGGGAATGTGAGTAAATCGTCATTTTCGTCCTGATCGCATTATATTAAAAATCAGCCAAACGGCCAGTCCGCCTGCCAGAAGATAACCAAGAAGTGACAGTACAGGCAAGCCAAAAAGTGAAACTCCCAGCCCGGTGCTGTTGATCAGCGAGGCCGAGATCAGAACCGCCGCGATAATTAAAGCCAGAGACAGCCGTTTAGATGACTGGTACAATTCCTCGGTCAGGTTCTCGAGCCCGCGATGCTGGAACTGCATCACGATCTTTCCCTGCCGAAGCTTTGTAGTAATCCGGCGTGCTTCAAATGGCAATGTCGTTAAAAGCTGGCGCAGGTCGCCCAATGCGGTCACCGCGTCCTTGCGAAGGGAACGGACACCCATCTGCTTTTTGGCCATGCTCTTGATAAACGGCTCAGCCTCAGTTATCAGGTTTATCTCCGGGTCGACCATACGACCGACCTCCTCGGCGGTAATCATAGCTTTGAGAAGCAACATGAACGAGGCCGGCAGGTGGATATTGTGTCGATAGAAGATGTCCATCGCGTCCATGCTCAAAGCTCGCATATCCATCTGCCAGAGAGGTATGCGGTGGTAGCGATAGATGAACTCGGTAATTTCGCTCTCCAAAGTCAGCCGGTCGACATCCTCCGGCACCAGGTTGAAATCCAGAAGCGTTTTAATGATTTTGCGGGCATCGTAATCTGAAATAGCTGATATCAAGTCAATCAAGAACTCCACCACCGATTCCGAAAGCTGACCGACCATACCGAAATCCAGAAGCGCGATCCGGTTTTTAGGCAGTACGAAAATATTTCCCGGATGAGGATCGCCGTGGAAAAAACGATCGATAAATATCATCTTGAGAATCGCGCGAAGCCCGTTACGAGCAACGATTTTATTGTCGAGACCAAGTTGCTTGAGCTTATCCAGCGATGAAATCTTCGTGCCGTCGATATATTCACAGGTCAATACGCGCGAAGTAGTGAACTTCCAGCTTATCTGTGGAATGATGATATCTTCACTGTCCTGGAAATTATACTGGAAGATTTCCATGTTGCGTCCCTCGTTGAGGAAATCGGTCTCCCGGCGCGAGACCTTGGCGAGTTCATCGACCTGACCGCTGGGATCGAACCGTCGTGATTCAGGCACGAACTCCTCGAACAGCCGGGCCATATCACGCAGGATATCCATGTCGACTTTCATGGTCTTGTTGACATTGGGGCGCTGTACTTTGACCGCTACCCGCTGGCCATCTTTTAAAGTGGCGACATGGACCTGTGACAGGGAGGCCGATGCTACCGGTTCGTGTTCGAAAGTTTCGAACACGCTGTCGAGGGAAGCCTTCAACTCGGTCTCTATGATATTTCGCACTTTGCGAAACTCGAAAGGCGGGACTTCATCCTGGAGCTTGGAAAGTTCGATCACGAGATCGAGCGGTATCAGAAACGGACGGGTCGAAAGTACCTGTCCAAACTTGATGAAGGTCGGTCCTAGTTCCTCAAGCGCCAGCCTGATCCGGACTGCATAGTTCATCTTGGTCAGCTTCTCGTCTTTTTCAGACAGTCTCCCCCGTCCGAGTTTAAGGCGAGCGGCGATATTCAATCGTCCCAGAACCTCCCCAAAACCGTATTTAGCCAGAACCTGCACGATCTGGCGATAGCGCTTGAAAAGTTCGAGGCGATGTTTGAGGCTGTACTGTTTGAACATAGACTGAGTCCCGGTTTATCTATTACTTCGGACGAAAACCGCAGGTTCATTACTGATACGCACAGAGATCATCATTGTTCTGTGAACAGTTTTAAAATGCGTCCTGCCGGATTGTAAAGCAAACAAAAAAAAGAGAGAGGCAAGCGCCTCTCTCTTTTTTATCGTTATGTCAACCAGATTACTTCATCAGGACCATTTTGTGGACCTTGGTATACTGACCCACAGTGGCTTTGTAGAAGTAGATACCGGAAGCCATACCCGTAGCATCCCAGGTCACAGTGACAGTACCAGCATCGTTGTGGCCGGAGAAGCTCTTGACCAGCTGACCACTGACATTGTAGATGTCAATCGACCAGTTGGCAGACTCGGGCAGATCGAGCTGTATGTCGGTAGACGGGTTGAACGGGTTCGGATAGTTCGGCTTGGCCGCGAATTCGGTCGGGAGAGCCTTCATGCTGGCGTTGACGTTCAGGTCGGAACCATTGTAGTCAACGATTTCAGCATGAGTAAGCTGGATGTCGCCATTGACGGCAACATTGAACAGCTTGTTCTCACCTGACGGAACGTAACCGCTACCGTAATCATAGACCAGCACACGGAGTTCGCCGTTTTCGTAGTTCGACATAATATCCATGCCGGAAGCCGAGAGAGTCGGCTCGCCAAGCACGTTATCAGCCTGGAACACGAACAGGGCGGCACCGATATCGGTACCGGAGCTGGTGTTGACGCTGACGCCATTGATGCTGTTAACAACTCTGACATCAACATTGTTGGCAAACGGAGCCAGCTTCGGAATCGCGATCTCATCGCCATTGATGACACGAATCAGGTAAACCAGGTCACCCACGGTCAGGACCTTGCCGTCGTTGTTGACGTCAGAGGCCGCAACCTGTCCGGCAGCATTGATATCGAAGACGGACGGGCCGAAGATGAAGTAGTTGGAATACAGAACCGCGTCGGCGATTTCATGGGCGATACCGTTAAGGTTCAAGTCGCCACGATCGTCGATGTCTTCGGCGCAAGCAATATCCACACCACCGGCATAGAAGTCGATGAACGACTCAGGGCCAGGTTTGCCAGGATCAGCCTGATTCTCACAATCGATTCCACCCGGAATCGACTGCCAGCCGGCTATAAACGGATTATCGGCAGGGTCAAGGAGAAGGAACTGATCGTCGGGCTCACTGAACCAGAAGACCTGTCTGCTCAGGAACAGGTCATAACCGGAAGCGTCAGAGATAGTATTGTCGGTACAATCCAGCCAATAGAAGTTGATCGGAACGTACTGGCATTCGTAAGTCCTGTCATCAGTCACGTAGAATGTGAGATTAGCAACAGTTACGGAATCGTAATCCCACTGTGAAGCACACGGATCAGGATGGTCCTGACCGTTGTTAACGTCATTTATACCAATAAGTCTCACCAATCCACTCGGACATTCACCGCCACAATTGCCGAAGGGGCCTTTACGGAAAGTAAAGTATTCCCAACCGCAGTTGTCCAGTGTCTCACCCAGAGAAGCCTCAGTAAATGTCAGCGCCGCGGCGTCGTACTGAATCAGAAGTTCAAAACCACCCACGGTAGTACCATCCGCAAAGACGGTAATCGGAACATTTACGTACTCACCCTGCAAGACAAAATCGAGACCATCAATGTCCTCAGGAACTTTACTGATCTTGACCTCAAGACCAAGTACTTGAATCTCGAAATCACAGTATACGGTGTCAGCCTGATCGGTCAGACCGATCGTGACCGGGTGTATACCAGTGAATTCGGGTTCGTCATCGGTATCCCATGACCAGAATGCGATAGCACCGGAATCCGGGACTTCGACGACCGAATCGATAACGAGCGCGCTACCCAGAATATCCGGGCCGTCGCTAACGAAATAGTCGAGAGGGCCGGGGCAGGTCGGATCATCTGGATCCCAACCCTGAACCTGGCCTTCAGCCGTCTCACCAAAGCTGACTGAAACTACGCTAATACCGTCGTAATCGGCGGTATATTCAGGCGGACAGTAAGTTACCTCCGGCTCCATGTTCAGGATCACCACGACAAAGTCGCACTGAGCTTCCTGACCATAGGTATCGGTCACTTTGACGGAAACGTTATGCGCGCCAACTTGACCAACGGAGTTCCAGGTCCACTCACCGGTTGTACCGTTGATAGAGCCCGGACCACTGACCATCGAGAAGGTAAGCTCCTCGTTACAATAACCGAGATCGATATCGTCAGCCTCAAAATCGTAGTTCGCAGGTTCGTTACACTGGAAGAGCAGATCTTCTGTGGGGCAGTTGGTGAACTCAGGCGGATTGTCAACGACTTCATAAGTACCCATGACACCGGTAACAGCTTCTTCAGCACAATCAGCCAGGAACATGGTAGTGGCAGAAGTATAGGCATCGATATCCCAAGTCAGACCAGTCGGTGTAATAGTGAAGATGCCCTCACGGCAATCCACATCAACCGTTAAAGTGACAGCAACTGTTTCACCCGCATTAAGGATCGGATCACAGGCGCCCAGGTTCATTCCCCAGAAACGGAACAGGTCATCGGTCGGACCATCGACCAGCGAAAGGTCGGAGCCGCCGCTACCAGCCGCGAGGTTGAAACTGACGTCCGTGACAGTAGCGAAGGAACCGCCATCGGCGACCTCGGCCACAACATCGAACATATTGATCGGGCTATCTGCAGTAACTTTCATCTCAATGGTCTGGTCGGTGCGGCCAACTGAAAAGGTGTTGTCAATAAACTCCACCGTAACGTCAGCCAACGCAGAGCCAGCAAAGATAAGAAGCATTAACGAGGTCAGCAAAGAAAGAATTGTAAGATTTTTTTGCTTCATTACAATGCTCCTTTAAGGTTTAATTCAAACTACCAACTTGATTCCTCGGATAATATCCTCGGCTTCCCCCCTCTGGGACGGAAGTTGGCAGCTCAATTTACAAGCACCAAATGTCTAAATATGTATGGGCAAATTTATACTGGGGATAAAGCAGATAATAATAAAGATATTATCGCAACATGTTTATTCTTATCACTTAGGTAGAAGCAATAAAAGGTTTTGTAGATAGCTTTAAAATACTTTTTTCCCTAGACACCCCTAAAATAGGACTATTCCCCGCTTTGTCAAGTAATTTTTAAGAAAAAAACAGGATTTTTTCACTTATTTAGCCACCTCCTTAAATACTTATACAAAGCCCGTACAAACCCCGCATCACATGCCTCATCCATTAATTATCAATCAGGCAACTGTGTCCGGACGCCAGCAGATCATTCTCGATCGTAAATAATAATCCCAAACGCGCCAATTATGTATATGCGCATATGCGCATTACTGTATCACCGACCAAAAAAGAACAGCCGGTCGAAACCGGCTGTCACAATTCCGCTTAAATCAAAACCACTGACTGACTACATCGATACCTGCTCGGTCGTGGCATAAGCATCGAAAATAAGCAGGACTTCATCATCCAAAGTAAGAAGATCTTCGGTCGGTATCACGATTCCGAAGGCGGAGAGCTTGATATTCAATTCGGCGTTGATATGCAGGACATCGCCGGTAAGCTCCAGGTTCTTCTCGGTCAACGGTTTGGCCGCGATATAAGTCATAAACATGCGGATATTGCCGACCGGAACGGTCTGACCATGAAGTGTTAACTGTCCTGAACCGACTAAACTGATCTCGGTATTGTCCTCAAGCTGGTAGGAAGACGGTGACTCGATCCTCGTAAGTTTAAATGTCGCCGTCGGATAGTTGGCGATATCGAGATAGCTTTCCGACATCAGAAGCGAATCGCGCTGAGCGTTGCCGGTATACAGCGTCGAAAGCGGGATTTCCAGGTTCATAGAAGGCATCTGGTATCCGGCCGGGGGCTCGATTACCGGAGTCGTATCAACCGCCTCAGGCTCTTCAGCTTCCTCTTCAGCACCGGGAAGAGTTTCGGTCAGCGTTTCATCCTGAGCCTCATCCAGGATTGAATCGACCGGAGTTTCCTGCGGTTCTTCCTCGACCTGTTCCGACTCGGTCTCAACCGGTTCCGGTTCCTCTTCCTCGACCTGTTCGACCAGCATGATCGAATCCAGCCAGACTTCAACCTCACCGGTTACTCCGCTTACAAATCCGCCCAGCATTCCCATCGGCGCACGGGTATCGAAACGGACCATCCCCTGAACCATCAGCATATCGCCCTCAAGGTTTTGGCCGAAATAGAATTTAGTAACTTCAGGATCGGCCGGAACCTGCTCTTCCTCCTGGGCAATCAAGAGCGGTGAAATCAGCAAGAGGATTGCCAGTATAGCCAGACAAGCTCTCATTACTTCTCCCTTCTGAAATATAAAAATACCTAATTTCTTACAATTTAATATAAACTTCATCTTAAGTCGCTCCAATTTATACAAATCGGGCGCTTTTGCCAAGCACAATTCTGCTATTTTTTCATTTATTTATAAGTGACTGCGCAACTCAAAAAATGTGCATAAAATACTGTAAAAACTTGCTCTATGAATACCGATTATATATATCAATATGCACATACAATAATATATGGAGGTTTTATGGCTTCACCTGACAGTATTCCGGTCGGTAAATTTAAGGCCCTGGCAGATCCGACCAGGCTTCAGATTTTACTATTATTAGACGGCAGTCCCCGTTCGGTGAGTGAGATAGTCGATTTCTTCAACCTGTCGCAACCGACTATTTCGCGCCATTTAGCAAGCCTGGCCGGTTCCGGCCTGGTTAAAACCACCCGGCGTGAACAGCAGAGGATTTACAGCCTCGACGAAAAGGGACTAAAATCGATTATGACGGATTATTTCGCGCGCTTTTCCTTGCTTAAAAAGCTGGTGAACATTTAGTATTACAGTATGCGCATTAATGTATATTGATTCAAGCGACTACGGATTCGGCCGGATGATTCCCTGGTCGGTGATTATGGCGCTGACCAGTTTATGGGGGGTGACATCAAAGGCCGGCGAATATGTTTTTACACCTTCCGGTGCGGTACGGATTCCGCCCCATTCGGTTATCTCTTTAGAATCTCTCATCTCGATCTCGATCTCTTTTCCACTTGGACAGTCCGAATCATAGGTAGACACAGGAATAGCGACATAAAATGGGACATTGTGGTAGCTGGCTGAAACAGCCAGGCCATAGGTTCCGATCTTGTTGGCCACATCGTAGTTTTTGGCGACCCTGTCGGCTCCGGTAATGACGCAGTCGATTTCACCCTGTTGCATCAAGTAGGCCGCCATGCTGTCGGTGTTCAAAGTCACATCGACACCCTCCTGGGCCAGTTCCCAGGCAGTCAGGCGCGCGCCCTGAAGAAGCGGCCTGGTTTCATCGGCATAGACTTTGATTCTTTTGCCCTGCTTATGAGCGGTGTAGATTACAGCCAGGGCGGTCCCGATCCCGGCTGTGGCCAGAGCACCGGCGTTGCAATGAGTCATGATCGTCATTCCGTCTTTTATCAGTTCGGCCCCGTTCTGTCCAATTCTTGCACACATGCGGACATCGTCCTCATGAATTTCCCGCGCCAGTTCGAGAAGCTTTGGCTTGAGTTCTGCCGGAGACAATTCCGGATTCGTATCTGCCAGAGCTTCCGCCTGACGAATCGCCCAGGCGAGGTTGACCGCGGTCGGACGCGCGTCTTTTATCTCGCCCAGCATTTTCAGCAGTTCCTGACGATTGCCGGCCTGGTTTGCGGCCAGAACCGAAGCGTAGGCGGCCGCCACACCGATCGCGGGGGCTCCGCGCACACTGAGACGCTTGATCGCCTCAATCACTTCAACATAATCAGTCAATTGGAGATATTTCGTTTCTCCCGGGAGCAGGGTCTGGTCCAGAAGCATCAAATTGTCGTCTTTGTAGTCCAGAGTATAGAAATTCATATCATTCCCCCATCACCGTAATGACCAGTTCACGATCGCGCGAGCGGTTATCGAAACACAAAAAAACAATCTGTTGCCAAGTGCCATGACGGGTTTTCCCGGCCACCACCGGCAGGGTCAGGGAGGGACCGATCATAGCCGAGCGCAGGTGAGAAAAGCCGTTACCGTCGCCCCAGGTTTTGTCATGTTCATATGATTTATTGGATGGTATCAGCTTTTCCATCAATTCAGGCAGGTCTTTCTGCAGGCCGGGTTCATATTCGAGAGTGGTCAGCCCGCCGGTTGAACCGGGGCAGAATATATTAACCATACCGTTGGAAACACCACTTTTCGAGACCGACTCCTCTACCGGACCGGTGATATCGTGGATATCACAAAAACCTTTGGTAGAGAGTTTTATGCTGTAATTTGAGACCATAAATCCTCCTCTGATTTTACCTGATCGCTACAGTATATACGATAACAGACAGGTGGCAAATTAAAAAGCCATCCCGAAGGATGGCTTTATACTGGAAAGACCGATAATTTGAGTTAGTTTAATCGGTAAGGTCGATTTTAACTTTCTTGGTGATGTAGATACCGCCGTAAGTATCATCCATATCTTTGATTGTCACGAAATCATTTCCGATTCCGGGGGGTGCTGTATACGTAAAAAACGCTTCGCCCCAGGCGTTGGTGTAGGCCGATGCCGGCTGGATCGTGCCGAGGTTGGCCTCGTGTTCGATCCTGTGACCACCCAGCGGATTACCGGAGCGGTCCCTGATGACCACATCAAGGGGAACCGTCGAGCCGGGCGAGACAGTACCTTCGATCTTGACATCGGATTGATCTGTGTTCGCAAGGCTGGTCAGGAGCGTAATCTGGATCAGAGACGACGGACCGTTGATACCACCGGCCTGAATCGAGCCAGTGACCACACGCCCGATACCGTTGTCAGGAACGCTGTATTCGTGGTCGCGGTTCAATGTTCCGGCCTTGTAGCGGAGGCGGACCTTGGAACCGTAACAGCCATCCTGAAGACTTCCATTAAGAGTGGTTCCATCACTGAAAAGCACTTCCACTTCAGTGCCTTCCACCACAAAATTATTGTTTATATCCCTGGCATCAATAAGGATATCAGAATAATCCTCACCATTGGCATAGAGCGTGTCTGCATAACTGAGAACATTTACATTGGTCGGCACGCCCGACACGGTCAATAAGGATGTATACGAGCTCAAGGTGCCGCCCTCAGTTTCAGCATTGATCAATACGATACCATCATCCCAGGGTGCGGTGGTATAATATGTCACGCCGGCAATACCATTTTTGGTAACACCGGTGGCCTCGATCATGCCCTCATCGACATAGAAATAGATCACTGTCGAATCCGCCACAGGGTTCGTGAAGGTGTCCGAGACAATCGCCACGACATCTGCTTCGCAGTTGATGATATGCCAGCAGGGCAGGTTGCACGGATCGACACCGACGTTCAGGTATTTAGGCGGGCCGGCATTTATGTTCACGAAGGTCTTGTTCGACCAGGTCGTATCTCCGCTGGAAGGATAATAAGCCTGGATCTTCGCGGTACCTGAAACTGTACCAGAGAAGAAATCGACTATCGCCTGACCGATTACATTGGTCGTAGCCGTCGCCACAATCGTTGTATCATAGGGATATTGTGATTCGATTATCGTGTCTAAAACCTTGCTGGAGAGGAACTCTCCGCCATCGGGAGATTCCAGAATTTTAAATTCAACCGGCAGGTCCTGCTGAACGAGGTTGCCGTAGATATCATAACCGGTCGCGATCAATTCGGTAAATTCTATACCGCCGGTATGGCGCACCTGAACTTCCGGCTGATTGGTATGCAGGGTTAGATTGGCAATTTCCGAGGACGGCCTCAGGGCCAGCGGAAACTCTCCGTAGACCGGCGATGACAATGAATCATCGATGACTGTGGCACGTACATAGAACAATCCCGCCATAGTACCGGCCTGGAAACTGATTGTCACACTCCCGCCGGAGGTCACAGCTGAATTTGTATAAGTACCGGCCTTATCCCAAATCTCATTTTCATTGATATCATTTGTGACTTCGTCGACGTTCTCGGTAAAGTAACCATCGTTGTTGATATCGGTGAAGCGTTCACCGACCTCGAAATGAATCTCTTTTCCATCGGCAACCGGTGATCCGGAAGCGTCGTTAATATTTACAGTTATATTGGAATTATCCGCGCCGTTGGCCAGAATCAGGCTCTGTGAAACCTCGAATTTGAAGTCCCAGTCTCCGGTTGTGAAACCACCTGATTGTGGAGCTACGGTCTTGCTGACACTTGTCGCTTGCGAGACGGAGGATATTTCCACCCTGATTGTGACCTCGCCTGTATCCAGGGGAATGAATGTGGTTGAAAATTCACCCGTGCCCGAGGTCGTGTCAACAGCCGGTGTAAAATAACCTGCTGAAATCGGATCGACCGAAAATATTATCTGAAGGCCTTCCACACCTGTATACGAGCTGTCATCGACAACCATACCGGAAACTGTTGTCTCAGTAGCCTTGGTTAATTCCGTCGGGTTGGTGGAAAAATTACTGAAGACGTAGGACGAAGTGCCCGAGCCTCCCGAGCCCCCGCTTCCTCCATCGATAACATCATCGCCACAGCCGACAAACAGCGCGGCAACGATCAGGAATACTGGTATTGCTAAGAATTGCTGTAACTTACGCTTAAACATCTTACTCCCCTTGCCATGCAAAACCGGCTGTTATTAATTTATTGTTCATGACCGAGACGACCGGGAACAGCCGCCAGGTCGGCGCCGACGACCGTCGGGGTGACGAAGATCACCAGGTCGCGGTTTTCAACTCTCTTTTTGGTGTATCCGAACAGGTGTCCCAGAAGCGGGATATCCTTTAACACCGGCACGCCGATATGATTTTTGACGACATCCTGCGTGGTCAGTCCGCCGATCACGACCGTCTGTCCGTTTTCGACCACGACATTTGTCTCGGCGTTATTGGTATTGATGATCACACCGTTAGGATCGAACTCGTATGTCGAACGTTCCGGCTTGAGATGGAGCAGGATCCTGTTTTCAGATGTTATATGTGGCGTAACCCGCAGAATCGTACCGACTTCTTCAAAAGTGATGACCACGTTTCCGGAGGGGTCGAAAGTTTTGATCGGGATTTTCTGACCGCTCTGGATCGTGGCTTCCTTGTTGTCGACCGTGATCACTTCCGGGTGGGCAACGATTTTACCGTTACCGTCAGAAACCAGCGCCCGCAGGGCGGCATCCAGCTCCCAGCCGGGCTGGGCTGTGCTGAAGATAAATTCGCCCACGGGATCGGAGACATCATCGGCATTGACACCGGTGGTGTGATCGTAGTCGGCTTCGTAACCCGAGGACTTGCGAACCTCCTTGGAACCGCGCACCGACCAGTCGATGCCGATTTCGCTTAAAGCCTGCGAGGAAACCTCTACCAGCTGGGCCGAGATCTTGATCTGCGCAGTCTCCTGGTCGAGTTCGCGCACGAACTCCTTTATCAGGTCGATATTCTCAGGTATCTCGTTGACAATTAGAGAATTGGAACGTTTGTCAACTTCCACCTTGCCACGTTCTGTCAAAATCGTCTGGATCGGGTCGACCAGATCATAAGCGGAAGCGTTGTCGACTGAAATGATTTCAGTTTCAAGAGCGACGATTTTGGCCTGCTCTGAACGATGGCGCTGGACCATGGAAGTCTCTTCGAGGTACTCCTTGGTCGGGACAACCCGGATATAACCGCGTTCCTGCACGGCGGTCAGGCCGTAGGTTTTCATCAGGATATCCAGGGCTAACTGCCAGGTGACATTCTTCAGTGTGATTGAGACATTGCCCTCGACCGTAGGAGATGTCACGATATTGACATCGCCGTACTCAGCCAGAAAATTCATGACTGAACGGATATCGGCATCCTGGAAATTTAGAACCTTAATAGGTTTGTTGGGATCTCCCTGTGCAAAGGTTGACGCCTGCATTATCAGAAGGGTCAGGACGATCCCGGCTAACAATCTGGTCAGCGGAAATTTTTTCATAATACCTGCCTCTTATTCTTCGCTATCAATGGACAGAGCCACCGAACGGCTCCAGCCGTACTCGTGGATCTGGAACAGAATTTTATTTTGATATATTTGTACAACGTATCCGTTTTTGACTTTGTCACCGTCCTGGACGATATATCCGTAACCTTCCATATCTTCCAGAAGCGCCAGCGAACCGCGATCGCCCTTCAGGATGCCTACAAGCCTCAAAGTTTCGACATCCGGCAGGCCTCCTGACTGGAAACCTGAGGCGGACTTTGAGACCAGTGGCATGAACGGGTCACGCCGGCCGAATGAGCGGTACTTGACGATCTCACGTGTCGGCAGGGCGGCCGCCAGAGTTCCCTTGGTCTTGGGCGGGCGGTCGGGATTTTTGCGCATATCCTTGCTGTCGGATTTCTGTTTGTCACCTTCTTCGGGCTGTTCCTCGCTCTCATTTTTTGCTGGGGGCTGTTTGACAGGCGAGGTTGGCTTCCGGAATTTATTTTTTCCCGGCAGTACGGGACTGACCGGCTGGCTGTCAGAGAGCTCCTGTTTTTCCAAAGCTTCGCTGTCGGTTTTCTTTTCATCGACCTTCTTCGAGGGTGAAGCCTGCCTGGCTTTCTCCTGTTTTTTCTGAACTGTTTTTTGGGTCTCGCTTTTAACTGTCGGAGCCTGTTTTTTATCAGCTTTTGCGGAAGCGTCAGCATATGTTTTTGGCTGAGTTTTCTTCTCGCTCACTGTTGTTTTCTCTGAATCCTGTTTGTCTTTCTCGTCGGAGTTTTTAAGCTGAGCCAGTTTTTCTTTCAGGCTGTTTCGCTCCTGAGCGGACAGACCGACTTCGGATGTCCGGCCGGATTTAGTTTCCGTGTCCGCGGTCACTTCTTTGACTTCACGAGGCTTGAACCCTTTGGCCTTGTCCTCAGTGGCCTTGATCTCACCTGTTTTCGGAGGCTTGAAACCTTTGGCCGGTGCCTGGCTGTCGTTATCCGCAAGCACCTCATCCGGATCCACTCCTGGTTCGATTTTCTCTTTGCCCTCCGGTTCGGCCAGGGCCAGTTTAATCTTTTCCGACTCCGTAAGAGGCTGGGCACACCAGAACTGAAATTCCTTTTCATCGGGGACGGCGAACACCAGTGTAACCCTTTTCTGCGACTGGCGAACCATATATGTTACCGGGCGGTTGACATCCGCCACGATCCTGACCACCTTTTCGGGGTTGACCTGGAACTGGCTGGTACGCACCGCGTCGATCGTCTCGGTCGGCAGTTCACGGTAGTTGAACTGCGGCAGTTTGTGGAGACAGTCCTTGAGGTCCAGAATAACCCTAAACGGTTTGCCCGCTTTGGCTTCTACGATTGAATGTGAATATACAAAGGGACCGTCGGTGTAAACGGTCAGCTCGACAAACTCGCCCTGTTTTTTGAGGCTTATATTCTCGACATGAGATTCAGCCTGGGCCGAGAAAGATAACGCGACAGTCAATGCCAGCGCGCATATAATAACTGAACCAATTCTCATAGCACCCTACCTATGGTTGTAACCCCACCAGCCTGTCACTCTCTTTGACGTAATATGTAGAGAGTTTGAAATCGGCTTCCAGGGTAAGCACATCGAAATCCGACATCTTATCATTTTTGAGAGAGCTGGGATCCAGCCCCCGCACCGAGATATCCGCGACATTGGTGATAAACGGGAAGTTTGCCACCGATGCCAGGAACTCTCCGAATTCATGAAAAGTCCCGGTGAACTTGATATCATAGTCGTCGATTTTGTAAAAGTCTTTGCTGCGGCTCGCTACCGGTCTGATCTCGACCACACGCGACTGAGTGCGGATCGAGGCTGTATGCAACTGCATCAGAAAACGGGCCACCTGCTTCTTATCCGGCAAGAGCATTTCGACTTTGTCATAGCGCGCCAGAAGTTCCTGGTACTCCTCCTGCAGTCCCTTGAGCGACTTGGCCTTCAACTCGACCTGTTTGAGTTCGGTCAGAATCCGTTCGTGCTCGTTTTGTTTTTGCGTGAGTTCTTCCTGGTAATTAGAATAGAACCGCGAGTGCCAGAACAAAACCAGTACAATCATGACCAGCGCGACTATTGCGATTTTATGCAGCCGGGGATCCTTAATGTCCATTCTTCCTCCGCATCCTTATTTGTCAGCCAGCGGACTGGTAAATGTCTTTTCCGGCTGATAGTTCTCCCTCAGCCAGGCATCCCGATTTATCTTACATTCTATCTTGAAGTTATAGGCGGATATCTCCCCGACATTCTCCTGTCTGGCATAGGCCAGGCTGACATCCTCGAGGTAATCCGATTTCATCATAGACACTATAAAAGAGGCTATGCTGTTGAGCGTGTAGGCGAAGCCCTCGATACGGGTGATCTTCTCAACAGGTTTGGCCGGCAGAGAATCCTGAGCGGTGTTGATTCCCCCGCGCGGTTTGCGCTTCTTGGATTTATCTTCCTTGGGCGCTTCCTCGGCAAACCCGGTCAGCCACATCATCTCCGGCACCCGTGAGGCCAAATCCTCCAGTATCGAGACCCACATACCGCGGTTGCCGTCGAGTTCCTCGATCGCGTTCATACGTGTCAGAAGCTTCTGCTTGAGTTCCGTCAAACCATCGATCAGCTTGATATCCTCATTGAGCGCCATGCGCTGTTTGCGTACCGAGGTGATCTTCTTGTCGAGTTCGGTAATCTGGTGCTTCTTCTGATAAGTCAGTCCTACGAGAATCAAAAAGACAATGCAGACAGCACCGCCGACATACATCCATTTGCGGTCCAGATGAAATGGTGTCGCCCGCTTGCGATATTCCCTTGGAAGTAGATTTACCTCTATCATCCTATTTCACCTTTCTGGCTGCCAGCCCTATAGCCACCGACAGAAGCGGTGCGATCTTTTCCGGCTGAATGGAGCTGAACATATCCGGATCGTATTCAATGTTCCGAAGCGGGTTAGCAATCTCGATCGGGATATTGAGCTTGGTTTGCACGAATTCCGGCAGATACGGAATCAGGGCACCTCCGCCGGAAAGGATGATCCAGTCGATATTGGGCACCTTTGTAACCGATTTAAAATACGAGAAACCGAGTTCGAGTCCGGTCAGAAGTTCTTCGGTGGATGTGATAATCGTAGCCTTGAGCATATCCTGGTCGATCGAGGCCTCCATCTCACCGCGAATAGCCTTGTGGGTTAGTTCCTGGTTGAGCCTGAATTCCTTCTGGATAGCATCGAAAACCAGTCGTCCGCCCGCGGCGATATCGCGGGTGCTGTGGTACTTGCCGTCCTTAATGAAAGTGATATTGGTAGTATCGTAGCCTATATTCACGAGTGCGGTAACACGGTCGGGATCGATTTCATAGTTGAGTTCGTAGGAGTTCAGAATCGCGAAGGCGTCGGTGTCAACAATAACCGGTTTAAGCCCGGCGTCATTGATGATCTCCAGGATGTTGTTCAGAAACTCGTTGCGGGCCGCCACCAAAAGGACATCCATCTTGTTGGTTTCCTCGTTGACGTCGATGACATAATAATCCAGGGTAACATCTTCGACATCAAACGGCGAACGCTGTTCGGCTTCGAACAGGATTGCCTGTTCCGCCTCGGCCCCGGTTTTGCGTTCGATGGTAATTCGATCCGTGATCACACCATGGCCCGAAATCGAGATCACCACATGCTTGGCCTTTGCATCGGTCTGTTCGATCAAAGACTGCAGATTGAAGACAATTGAATCACGATCCTTGATCTCTTCGGCGACCAGAGCTTCAACCGGCAGGTCACGCACACCCATGGCTTTCACGGCATAGTTTCCGGCCCGGGACTCAAGCTTTATCATCTTGATTGAAGAAGCTCCGATATCGAGGCCGGTGACTACGGCATTCTTGGATGGGAACAGCATAAATCCTATCCCATTTAAGTGTTTATTTCATTCTGTTAAGTCGTTATGGGGGGCTATCCCCATAGGTGTAAAACCATACTCTAAACTAACTCTTTCTCAGGCTACAGTTTTATTATCGTCTCACTTTTGAAAAAATTAATTTTTTTATTGAGCTTTTCGAAAAAAAACACCCCCCATGAAACGGGGGGCGTTTCTGCATCGAGAGCAAAGGAGGGAAAGCTGAATTGAAACTGAGCTAATACACTAATGAATCGAGCCTTACACGGCCTGTCGCGGCCAGAACCGAAATCTGCATGGAGGCCTGCAACCCGTCCCAGTAAGCCGAACCGGTGACATTGCCCGAGGACGACGCGCGTCCATCCGGGAAGAAAAAGATGTTGTCATCGGTAAAAGTCGTCATCAGAGACTGCATACCCTGCACCAATGTGTCCTGGAAAATGACGGAATCACCGGCATCGAATGTGAAATTGCCCGGTGAAACCTCATCCCGGAAGACGGTCATGACATTGCCGGTGGCATCTATATTGACGCCATGCTGAATCTTTTTGGCGACAGCGTTGGAACGGGCCATTCGAAGACCGGCTAAGACCGTATTAGAGGCCGATTTGAATCGCACCTTCTTGACCGCGTTATCGAAATTTGGCATCGCCAGAGCGGCGATTATGCCGATCATGACCATCACCGTCAGCATCTCGATTAATGTAAACCCGTTTTTTCGATGTACTTTCTTCATAGGCATCTGTCCGTTTTGAATTGTTTACCCGAGTTTATCGCAAAGTCTGTGCCAGAATTATAGCTTTCCACTAATTACATACCTCAAGATATTGCAGTTCATGCGATTATATGGTTAACCAGAAGTTTGACAGATATTCAAAACCTTGCCAAATCCGGCTGTTTTTTCGATTTTTCACAACAAGGTATGGGAGAAATCCCATAGCTGAAATCTATTGACAAATCAGTGTAAAATACTATTTTATGGCTATACTTACCGCTTCCCCTGAAAGGAGTTGAAGGGCATGAAAATTAATTCTTTTGTAATTATCGCGACAATTTTTATCACCTTTTGTGGCAATCTGGCTGGAGCTGATTACAGGCTTCCGGATAAATTCATTCTGGATAAAGAGACTCCGGTTCTGTCCGTTCGGGCCGAAAATTACCTGACCCGGAAAGCGGATGATGGTGAAGTCAAAATCTGGGTTTATTTTACCGATAAGGGAATTTTTAACGAAAACCAACTGGCACAAGCGGCGGATCGTCAGGTGCAGGCGATGACCGATAAAGCCCTCCAGCGCAGGGCCAAAAACGACGTTATGGAGATCCGCTTAAATGACCTTTCGGTGGAGCAGTCCTACATCGAGCAGGTCGAAGCGATAGGGCCGAAACTGCGCCGTGTTTCCAGATGGATCAACGCCGCCAGCTTCACCACCACGCCCGACAAACTGGAACAGGTGGCTGAACTTCCGTTCGTGCGCAAGATCGATCCGGTGGCTACTTATGTGCGCCCCAATCCGGTCGAACAGCCTGTACCATCACAGGATATGAGCGGTTCGGAACAGGGCCAGAGAAGCTACAATTACGGCGATTCTTACGATCAACTCGAACAGATCAACACGATTGAAGCCCATGACAGCGGTTACACCGGTCTCCAGGTCTGGGTGGCGATGTTCGATACGGGATTCCGCAAGAGCCACAATGTCTTCAGTTTCATCATGCTGACCGGCAGGCTGGAGGCAGAATGGGATTTCGTCTTCGATGACGGCGAAACCTCCAATGAACCGGAAGACAATTCCTCGGCCTGGGATCATGGTACCTACACCTGGTCGACTCTCGGTGGCGGCCTGAGCAACAACCATTACGGCCCGGCGTTTAATGCCCGCTTCGTGCTCTGCAAAACCGAGGATGTGCGTTCGGAGACAGAGGTCGAAGAGGATAACTGGGTTGCGGCAATCGAATGGGTGGACTCGATCGGTGTCGATATTGTCTCTTCCTCTTTGGGCTACACCGACTGGTACCAGCAGTCCGATTTCGACGGCAACACCTGTGTGACGACTATTGCAGCTGACTACGCCGCCTCGGTGGGGATCCTGGTGGTCAATGCCGCCGGCAACGAGGGATCCGGCAGTTCGACCTTGATCGCTCCTGCTGATGCCGACAGCATCCTGACTGTCGGGGCGGTCAATTCCTCGGGCAGTATAGCCTATTTCTCATCACGCGGACCGACCGCCGATGGCCGGATTAAACCGGAAGTTTGCGCCCGGGGGGTCTCGACCCATTGTGCCGGAAGTTACAGTGATTCATATTTCACATCTGTCAACGGCACCTCGCTGTCGACACCTCTGGTAGGCGGAGCGGCGGCCCAGGTGATGCAGGCTCATCCGGACTGGACTGTGATGCAGGTGCGGGAGGCCTTGATGATGACTGCAGATAATGCCGATACCCCGAACAACACTTATGGCTGGGGCATCATTGATGTCACCGCGGCGATCGAGTACACATTCGAACCACCGCCGGATTATATGCAGGGAGACGCCAACTACGACTCGTTATTCAATGTCACTGATGCTGTCTATATTATCAACTATACTTTAGCGAGCGGTCCCGCGCCGGAACCTGTGGTTGACGCAGGTGATGCCAACGATGACGGTGCAGTGGATATATCCGACGCGGCTTACCTGATTAACTGGATTTTCGTGCCCGGTTCTCCCCCGCCTCCGGGTTATGTAGAATAGCTTGGTACGTAATTAAAAACTTAAGGCGGCTTTTCAGCCGCCTTTTTTCTGCCAATAAAAAAATCAGGCGGATTTCACAATCGACCTGATTCTACTCATAGCCTGAAAACTTCTTTAGTTGGGAAGTTAATCCCTATATTTCCTTATTCGGATCGATCTTGTATTTCTTTATCTTTTCGAATAAAGTTGTGTAATCAATCTTTAACGCTTCCGATGCTTTGCGCTTGTTTCCACGGGTTTGCGAAAGCACCCTGATTATAAGCGCGCGTTCAGCTTGCATTTGCGCATGCTGCCCCACCTCGCGCAGACCGGCACCTTCTCTGAGACGAATTTCCTCAGGTGTCTGGATCCTGATTGCCAGATGTTCCGGCTTGATCCGCTTGCCTTCGCAGAGGATGATAGCCCGTTCGACAGTATTCTCGAGCTCGCGCACATTGCCCGGCCAGTGATAGCGTTGCATCAGGTTCAAAGCGTCACGGGAAACCTTTTTAGCCGGTTTCTTCATCTCCTTGCAGAATCGGTCGACGAAGTACTCCGCCAGTGGCTGGATATCCTCGTAACGTTCCCGCAGGGGTGGAATAGTGATCGGAAATACCGACAGGCGGTAGTACAAATCCTCGCGGAACTTCTTCTTCTCGATTGCATCCTGGAGGTCCATGTTGGTAGCCGCGACTACCCTGACATTGACTGAAACGGTCTGGGTTCCACCCAGTCTCTCGAACTGCTTTTCCTGCAGAACCCTGAGAATTTTAGCCTGAAGCGATATATGCAGATCCCCGATTTCATCCAGGAAAATAGTACCGCCGTCGGCAACCTCGAACTTACCCACGTGACGGGCGTGCGAGGATGTAAACGCGCCTTTTTCCGATCCAAACAGCTCGTTTTCCAGGAGCTCGCTCGGGATCGCGGCTGAATTTATAGCCACAAACGGTTTTTCCGCCCGATGAGAAACCTGGTGGATCGCCCGCGCAAAGAGTTCCTTGCCGGTGCCAGATTCCCCGATCAGGAGCACCGAGGTGTCCGAACCTGCGACTTTCTGGATCAGCTTGAGAACATCTTTGATCTTGGGCGAGGTGCCGATGATCTTTCCCTCTCCGAGATTCATCTTGAGAGCTTCCTTGAGAAGCAGGTTCTCGTTGCGTAGTTCCTGGTTCTCCACCGCCCGATTGATCATAACATTGAGATGATCGGTGTCGAACGGTTTGGTAAGAAAATCGAACGCGCCCCGCTTCATCGCCTCCACCGCAGTTTCGATCGTGCCATAGGCAGTCATGACGATCACCGAAGCATCCGGATTCTCCTCCTTGACCGCCGACAGTACCGAGATACCGTCCATATCAGGCATCTTGAGGTCGGTCAGGACAACATCGTAACGCTGTTTTTTCGAGAGCTCGATTCCCTCCAGACCATTGGCCGCCGCGTTGACTTCATGCCCTTCGGCAGAAAGGGTCTGCAACAGCATTTTACGGATCGAGTCTTTGTCGTCGATTACAAGTACTGACGGCATACTCACCCTCTGGATGATTGTTTCAGGGACTATTGACTCATGTTTATTATCGACAAAAACAGGATATCTTGAACCTAAATTATTTATTAAACCGCCCGGCAAGCTTCTACGCAGTTTCGACCGGCTGGGCTGATACTCGAGAATAATTTATATTTTTGCCCCGATCTGTTGCTTGATTTATTAAGAAATAGGACTATCTTTACAGGTAAATAATATTCAATTTTCGGGAGGAAAGATGTATTTCAAGCTTATCACTATATGCCTTTCATTGCTGTTAGTATTCAGCGCCTGCCAGGGAGGTGACAACGAGGCCACTGCTGAAAGCAAGACCGAGGATCAGCAGTCTGACTCTGAAATGATCCGTTATACAATCCTCAAGAAAGGTTTCAATTCGGAGATCAAGGAAGGCGGGGACCTGGTAATCAAAAATGAAGCAGAGTTTGACACCCTCTGGAGAGACCTGCACGCCAATATCAGTATTATGCCCGAGAGACCGGAGATCGATTTCGAGCAGGAGATGCTGGTCGCGGTTTTCATGGGCGAGATGCCCTCGACCGGTTACTGGGTTCACCTCGATACAATCTATGCCACCGACAAAAACCTGATTGTACAGGCAACGACCAACACCTCTCCGGATTCCACCTCAGAGATTTTCGATATCCCGACCCAGCCATTTTTCATCGCGGTCGTGGATAAAACCGATCTCCCGGTCCAGTTCGATTTCCGATCGGCTGAAGACGGGCCTCGTTAAGGAAAATATTAAACTGGGCAAGCACAAACCCCGGTCAAAGCCGGGGTTTTTTATGGCTGGCAGTTTCGGCAGGGAGAGAAGCCGATATCGAGGAAGTCTTCACGGGTCGCTTTAATAATCCTGTTTTCAGTTTCAATATTTTCTGCGGACCGGCAACCGGGCCTGTGAAAGCGCCAGGTAGCGGTATTGCCGATATAGTGATCCGCAGGCGCCGGAGCCGGCAGTGACCAGATCCCGAACTTGTTGTGACGGGCATGGAACTGATCCTCGATATACAACTGGCGGTATTCACGCTTCCTCATATCTTCAGGGAAGATATACACTCTCGCCAGCCCGGCCTTGAGCAGTTCACGGTTGACGAAGGCACCATCGGCAAAAACATAGGCCAGCAGGCGACCGTAACGATCCCGCTTGCGATGGTCGAACTCATAGCGCAACTCACTGCCGTACAACAGACTGTCTAAAAATACGGTGGCCGAGGAGTAGAACGGCTGACCTCGTTCGGGGGTATCGATTCCGAGCAGACGGATGGTCTCATCATTTGAATCCCGGAATGTGTCGCCGTCAATGATCTCGACCGCGACTACTCCAGGCGACGGATCGACGCCCGTAGCCGGGCGATCATCGTTAAACTGCAGGTAAAAATAGACTGCCAGGACAGCCAGTACTAATAGTGCGAGCGCGATCGACCTGCGATTTTTTCGGGCTGAATTCATCAGAAAATCCTCATTCTATCCGGCCAGAACTGGACCCGTCCGGGTTTTCATCGATGGTGATCAAAGTCGAAACCGACTGTTTGATGTCTTCCACATGAGTCACGATCAGGATCTGCTGGAAGAAATCCTGCAGGCCGGCGATCGCGTTCAATATATTTTCCTGCCGGAAAACATCCTGGCTTCCGAAGACCTCGTCCAGTATTAAAAAACCTGATTCCAAGCGCGATGACTCCGCCAGCATCCGTGAAATCGCCATCCGCAGGCTGAGATTGCCGAGATCCTGTTCCCCCCCCGAAAACCGTTTCAGCTCCCGCATTTCTCCGAAGTCGCGGATCTGGATATCGTAGTTCTCATCCAGTTCGAGATCGGTAAACTTGCCATCCGACATGACTTCAAGAAGATCGCTGGCGATATTGCGCAGGGTCGGCCGGATCCGTTTGGCCAGCTCGATTTTTAATTCGCCCAGCAGCTGTTTAAGGGTGTCCAGGTAGATTTTGTCGGTTATAATCTGTTTTGAACGGACGCGGGCCTGCTCAATCTCCTCCAGTTTGATATTTAACTGCTCGAGTCTGGATTCAGAAGCCCTGAGGTTACCAAGCGCGTCGGCAAGCTCACGGTCACAGGCCCTCAGCCTGTCGGATTGCTTTTCAAGACTGTTTTTAAGCTCGAGATATGCTTTTTCGGAGAACCCGGTCAGATCGATTGCCTGCTGGATATCCTCTATGTTATTATTAATAGTATCGATCTCAGATGACAAATATTCAGCGGTTTTTTTGATCGGCTCGAGTTTTTCGATTCTGCCCGCGAGCCTGTCAGCTTCCTGGCGCTTTTCGACCATGGACTTGACGGTTTGTTTGATATTTTTGTGCTTTTCGGGGTCGTAGTCGACCGCGGAAGCCTCCGCCAGCTTACTGTCCAGCTCCGCTTTTTCGGCTTTAAGGCGTAAAAACTCCTGCCTCATCTGGTTGATTTCTCCCTGGCGCGCAGAGAGTTCCCGGCGAAGCGGTTCAAGCTTGTGGCGCCTCTCCTCACTGGATTTCAAATCCCCTGTAAATTTTCTGTACTCTTTTTGGTGCTCTTGCAGTTCTGTCCGGCCGGATTGCTCATTTTTCTGCAGGATTTTCATTTCGCGTTCGAAATGTGCTTCTATCTCATCTTTTTCACCCGCAAAAGGCCTCAGGCAGAAACTGCAGACCGCCTCAGGGCCGAGCCTCTCTATCTCCGACAACTGCTTGCGGAGACGTTTCAACTCAGTTTCAGTCCGGCTATAAGCCACTTTCCGCTCAGTGATCAGGTCAGCCAGCTCATCTCTTTGCCCTGATAATGATTTTATATTATTAATAATAGTATCATAATCACTGGTCTGCTGTTCGAGTCTTTCGATTTTTGTGCCCAGAATCTTACCGTCGGCTTCGATCTGCTCCAGACGCCCTTCGAGAGCTTTCTGTCGCTCTTTTTGGGAGGACAGCTTTTGGAAGGCAACTCTTTGTTCTTCAAGATTTTCCAGCTTTTGCGAGAGATTGTCGAGAGATTCTGTCTGACTACGGAGCAATTCATAACGTTTACGGCTTTTCTCGATCTGTTCGATCTCCTCTTTGATTTCAGCCAGTCTCTTTTTATCGCTTTCAACCTGCCGGGTGGAGATCTCAAGTTTAGTTTTCAGGTTGCGGAACTCATCGCGCTTTTTATCCAGTTCGGAAAATTCTGCCTGCAACTCTTTGAGACGTTTCTCTCCGCTCGTTGATTTTTCTTGTAAGCCGTTGACCTGTAACGACAGACTCTCCCTTTCCTGAGAGCATTCGACCAGTTTTTGACGGATGTTTTCGTGACCTTCCAAAAACCTGTCGAGGGCTTCTTTTTCTCCGGCCAACTGCCGCAGATCCCCCTTAATATTATTATTAATAATATGGTTGATTTTATCCAGCCGGAGCATCTCCTCCAGGCGCTGTCCCCGTTCGGCCGGACGGAGTTCGGTCAGGAGGTTGAGTTCGCTCTGGCGGGTGTAAAACGAGGTCTGGAAGGCCTTAAAATCCAGGCCGGTCAGCTTCTGGACCTGTTCGCTGACTTCACGGGGGCCTTCGGAGAGCAACTTATCACCCAGATAAAGCTTTGCCTCGCTTTTGTTTGGCGGTTTGAAACCACGTTCAATGCGAAAATCGCCTGAGTTTAAGCTGAAATCGAGCCGTGCTCGGGTTTCGAGGCCGGATTCGAGAAAATCGGGGTAGATCTCTTCATTTTTGGTTTTCAGGGCCGTGCTACCGTAGAATAGCCAGGCGATGATCTCCAGCAGGGTGGATTTGCCGACTCCGTTGCGTCCCACCACGCCGATTATTCCGGGCGGGAAACTGATTTCGAGTTCAGCGAACTTTCTGAAATTGCCCACAGACAGTTTATTCAGGATCATAGGTTTAAAGAAAGCACAAAATCGCCTTTCGGGCAATCATTTTTCATTACTTTAGGTGTCACAGAAAGTGCGAAAATATGCGATTTTTTCCGATTTTAATCTTGACAAAATTCAATAAAGTGTTAATATAAAGGCGGCTTGATAAAACAGATTGACTGCGACTTGATGGCTTGGGTTGCGGTTAGTCGAACAATGCTTCTTCTTTTGCTTGAATTAATTGTTACGGAAATGCCCTAATAATGTAATGGGTTGGCTGGTACAATTACATCCAGGCGTTTTTCTTTTCTTTACCTCAATTCTTTTTCATACATACTAACTAAATGTATACGTGGCATTTACCTCAATTAAACCGTTTAACGGAGGTACTCATATAGGGGATTACGAGGCGATAAAAGAATTACAGAAAAGCTTTGAAATACTTGCCAAATGGGAAGAGCACGGGATTGCAGCGAGTGCAAGCCAGGTGCGAATCCCGACTCCGTAAATTAGGAAAGTCAAGTTGTCGACTCAGGATATCGATTCCGCTCCCTAGACAAGAACAGAATCGATGTCACGGCCTAAAAGAACTATGGCGCTTGAAGAGTTGCGTCAGAACGCTTTCTGGTTGAAAGCTGACAGCTTGGAGTTGACGACGAGAATATCTTCCTAGTCTTTAAGGAGGAATCTAAATGATTAAAAAACTCTTAATGGCATTAGTTGTCTTTAGTTTTCTAATTGGTAGCATGGCCTTTGCTGGACCGGACTTCAAGGACGGATCCATGGTAGGCGGTGTGTTCAAACTTGACGAAGTGCCATCTGTGCCTGTTACTCCCCTGAAACCTGCTGCGGATACCTGCGATTGGCAGGATTGGCAGTGCAGCGCCCCGTTTAGCATTTATGTCAATGCTTACGGTGGTCAATTTACTTCTGCCTGCGTCCGTTTCAGTCCGACTACTGCTGAACAGTGCACGCTGGATGAAGCCGCGTTTTACATCTATGATGGTACCGGCTTTGGCTACCCGTTGACTGGTGATGTGGTTGTTACCGTCTGGGGTGAGGACCCGGCTTTCCCGGATTATCCGGATGAATTCAATACTCCTCTGTACCAGACTGTAATTGACAGCGCTGACCTGGTCTACTATCCGAACGCCAACTACGTTACCATTCCGGGAGTTACTTTCCAGGGCGAAGATGTCTTTGTCGATGTTGAACCGGTTGATGTCAATTCACCGCTTCTCATCATGGGTGAAGAAAACCTGACCACCTGTGGAAGTTCTCCGGGTTCATGTACTTCTGAAGTTACCGGTCGCAGTTTGTCATACTACACCGCTTATGGCTACCGCGTATTCCTGTCCGCTTGCGGTGGCACCGAAGCTGTTAACTACAGCATCCTTGCCCATATCTGCTGTGAAATCCCGACCTATTCCTGCCCTGGTAATCAGGAATGGCCGACTTTCCAGAAGGATTATGCCAGAAGTGGTTATACCACCAATACCCTTGGTGACCTGACCAACTTTAGAAAACTGTGGGAGTTCCAGGGTGATTTCTATATTACCTGGGGCCACCCGATTATCGCTGATGAGCTGGTTTATGTAGCTTTCTACGATCAGCTTGTCTGCCTTGACCTGTATACCGGCTCCCTGGTCTGGAGCACTCTTACTAATACTGATTACGCTGCATTCATGCAGTCCCCGGCTCAGAGCATCAGAGTTACACCGACTTTCGAAGACGGCAAACTCTATTTCGGTACCGGTGCGGCATCATTCCAGCAGGGTTTTGTCTGCGCTGATGCTTTCACTGGTGACACCATCTGGGTACGTCATCCGGCTACCGGTAATCCGCTCGAAGGTGGTGCGTATAGTGGTGAGACCAAGTACAGCACATCGGTTATCGTCGGTGATTATGTGTACTTTGGTACCACATTTGGTTTTGCCTATGGCCTGAACAAGCTCGATGGTAGTACTTACTGGTATGGCACTCTGCCTCTGGGTATGTTCTACTCACCGAGCACTGACGGCACAGATATCTTTGTGGCCACATCCGATGGCGGCGCCGGAACCGGCGACGCTATGGTCTACAAGCTCGACGGCGCTGGCGATGGTGCCGGCGGTATGAGCGTTCTGGCAACCTGGGGTGGTTACGATGATGCGGCCGGTACTGCCGAGTACTGGTTCACCTGTCCGGTTTACAGTGCCGATGAAGATGCTCTCTATGTCAACGGCGCTCTGCCGGAAGGCATGGGTCTGGGCACCAATGGCGTCAATGAAGGTCTTTTGATGAAGCTGAACGCTTCAGATCTGACCCCGATTTGGCCCAGCTGGAACCTGACAATGGATCCGCAGTACGTCACCCCGACCCTGATGCCCTATCCGTGGGAGACCATCAACGTCGGTGGCGGTCCTGCCGGAACCTCGATCTATTATTTCAATACCAACGCCTCGCTCGCTTCCACCCGTCAGTTTACTTTCGGTGGCAGCCTGACCTGGTCTGGTATGTATGATGCTTACTATGATCCTTTCGGATTCTTCTGGGATATCCAGGATAACTCCATGGCCGCTACCTGTGACCCGTATCTGTTTGCCGGTTACACCCTGGACGGCTGGTGGAGAATTATCAATCCGAATACCGGTGATGTAGCACTTAAGTATCACTTCTCCGATTACGTTCTCGGTAACGCTATTGCTGAATACGCAGACAAAGACTATGTTATTACCACGACTTTCGCTTCCGCTTATGGCAACGGCTATGGTAAGGTATTCTGCTTCGACATCGGTCCCGATCGTCCGCGTCTGAATGTACCTGAACTGACTGTTACTCTGCCTTCAGTTTCATTCCTCGATCCCGATCCTCAGTACAGGTCCACCGATCTGTTCGAGAACATCGGTAGTGCTGACATGAACTACACCATCGCTCTCGATGATGGTGCCAAGATGGTTGATGTTGCCGGTAACGGCGGCCTCACCAAGTATGCTCAGGACCTCAAGAACAGCATGGTTAACAGAGAAGCCACTCTCGACGAGGGCCTCGCTCTGAATCTGGACAAGTCCAGAGACAGTTATGTTTCCCAGGGCGCTCCGGACTTCGTCACCATTCCGGCTGGCGATGAAACCGGCATTCTGGCTCCGGGTGCTATGCTGAATCAGGAATTCACCCTTACCCCGAGCATGATGACTCGTGGTAACAACCCGTTCTACGTGCTGGTTGACACTGATGATCCTGATTACAATCCTGAAGACGATTCTCCGTATCCGCATGCCGACCCGCAGGAAATCATCACTGTGGTTGCGGTCAAGGGTTATGATTTCTGCGACGGTTATGTGAACTTCGGTACCGGCACCAACACCTCTTATTTCACCAACGCTGGTTGGCAGAATAATGCTGGTAGCCCGTCCGACGCTTTCATGATCGATGATTACGAGGCTTTCCTGTATCACCACTCCTTCTTCTATGCTTATGAAGAAGCTCATATCGCGTGGCAGGAAGAAGCCGGTAACGGTATCAATCACTTCGAGCCGAACAGCGCTTGCACTGCCGGCTCCTGGACTGAAGACCTGTACGCTTCTGACGGCAGTTCCGTTGTCGTCAACGGTGATGTCTTCTCCGCCACCTGGATCGACTCCCTCAAGGACAAGACCACTGGCGAATTTGATCCGTTCGCAACCATCGGCATGGAAATGACCATCAACGCTTACGGTGGCTTTGACGATGCCTTCGCCAACTTCACCTACACCTATTTCGAACTGCAGAATCGTGGCAACGATCCTCTGCCGGCCGACCTCTACTGGGGTGCCTGGGCTGACTGGGATGTCGCTTCATATCTGGCAAACATCGGTGTGGGTATGGTCGAAGACGGCCTGAGTGCCTATCGTATCTATGACAATACCGCTCCTAACTTCCAGTATGGTATCGGTACTGTTCCGCTGGCCGGTAATATCTACCCGGCTGGTGATCCTACGACCGGCGCTTACAACTCCGTCCAGATCGCCAACGATCCGTATGTGTATGATAACATCTGCGTCGACTCCCTGTGGAACACCGTGGATGAATGCGCGGCCTTCACAGACTGCTACTATCCTGGCACCGAACTGGGTGTCAACCCGGGTCAGGATATGAGCGCCATCATTACCGGTGGCAAGATTCCGAATACTATCACCGGTAACCAGGCGACCTTCAAGGGCGGTTTCGTGATGTTCGGCTTCACCGACGCTGCCTCCCCGCAGGCTGATATTGCTGAAGTGATGAACTTCGCTAACAAGTTCGCCGGCTTCGGTCGTGGCGATGTCAATAACGACAATGTCGTTAACATCGTTGACCTCTGCCTGCTGAACTCCTATGTGAACTGCGGTGGCAACCCGCCGTATCCGTTCGTCTACCTCGGCGATGTCGACGGCGTCGCTGGTATCGATCAGGCTGATGTTGACTACCTGTTTAACTACCTGTTTATGGGTGGCGACATGCCTATCGGTGACTGGATCGTAAGGTAATAGCATACCTTCGATAGATCTGGGGAAAGCAATTTACTTGCTTTCCCCTTTTTTTTATGTAGATTTGCCCCTGTTTCAACCGTAGTATTAAAAAATGGAAGAAGACAAGCAGAAATTAATGGCATCGGGCCGTATGCTGGTTCCGATATTCGCCGGTTACGCGGCAATCGAGGCAATCTATCATTCCGGTGACGACCTGATATTCAAAACGACTCCCCGGCTTCCCCCGCCGATCTGGCAGGATAAAGCCTCCGAGCAGGCACTCAGCCTGGGTTTTAAGCTGAGTTTTCACGATGACAGTGGTTCATTATTAATAGTCGCGAAGGAAGTTAAAGCTCCCTCACACAGGATACCATGGTTGAATATCCTGTTATTCGCGGCTACTGTAGTTTCGATGGTGATCGCTTACAGCTTCATGAGCCACGGCAGTGGTATCTTCAAAGATTTCAGCCTGATGGTGGAAGGTGTTTATTTTGCCTTGTCATTAACACCGATACTGTTATTCCATGAGTTCGGTCACTACCTGGCGGCGAAAAAACATAAGGCTAATGTCAGCCTGCCATATTTTATTCCCGCCCCGACTATCATCGGCACGCTGGGTGCGGTTATCAAATCACGTTCACCATTCCGCAACCGCAGGCAATTGTTCGATGTCGGTGTTGCCGGCCCGCTGGCTGGAATGATACCGACCCTTGTTATTCTTATCATCGGATTTTCCACGGCAAGAGTCGAAAAGATACCGGAAATGACGATGGACGGATCGTTTATCTTTATTGGCGAATCTTTGGCTTTCAAGCTTTTATTTTTGATCTTCGGGCCGACTGCTCCGGAAGGTTACCAGGTTGTATTATCACCTCTGATTTTTGCCGGCTGGGTGGGTATGCTGGTTACGATGCTGAACATGATGCCGATCGGCCAGCTGGACGGCGGTCATGTCCTTTATGCCATGTTCGGACGCAAATGGCAGTTCCGGCTGGCGCTGGTCATGTTCGTGGCCATGCTGATCATGGGATTCTGGTGGTACGGCTGGTTTTTGTGGGCATTTCTGGCGGCTGTTATTATTAAACTGCGCCATCCGGCCACCCTCGATGATTCCATTATGCTGGATCGCAGGCGACTGATATTTGGATGGCTCGCGATCGTGATTTTTGTTGTTATCTTTATGCCTGTACCTATTGGATTCGTGGAAGGATAATCGCCTAAGCTTTCGTGGTTTTACCTCGGGGCTCTTCAATCAAGGTTTCATCATCATCGCCTTCATCAACGAGGGAACTGTACACCTCATTCAATTCCTCGAGCTGTTCATCGATAATTTTCAAAAACAGTTCTGCAAGCTCGGGATCAAACTGGGTGTTGCTACATTCTTTTAGTTCATTGATGACTTTATCTATTGACGCTCCCAGACGGTAGGGTCGGTTGGTCAGGATGGCATCGACTGTGTCGGCGATGGCCATGATACGTCCCTCGATCGGGATATCCGGCCCTTTCAGGCCGAATGGATACCCGGAACCATCGTAGCATTCATGGTGATAGAGTATATACGGCAGTGCCGGTTCGAGCATCGGAACCCCTTCCAGCATCTTTGCGCCGGTTTCCGGGTGGCGGCACATAATCTCGTATTCCTCCTTGGTAAACCTGCCCGGTTTATTGAGAACATAGTCAGGCACACCGATCTTGCCGATATCATGGAGAATACTGCCCATGTGAAGATACTTCATCTGCTCCGTCTTCCAGTTCAGCCGGCGAGCCATCATACGGGCGATTTTATAAACTCTTTCTGTATGACCGCGGGTATAGTGGTCGCGTGCTTCGACAGCATTGGCAAAAGCACGGACGGTCCCGAAATAAGCGTTTTCGAGCTGGCAGTATAGGCGTGACTGCTCAATAGCTATTGCCGCCTTGGAGGCCAGGATCCAGAGCATGTGGACATCGCCCAGGTCGAACAGGTGGAATTGTCCCCAACGCACCAGATTAAGTGTACCAATCACCTTTCCATGCGCCAGAAGCGGATGACACACCATGGAGCGATAGGTTGTGCCCTGCTCCAAAGAATCAGTCCCGTGGTTTGACTCCAGTTCGTTTATGACCTCCGGCTTGGATTCGCGTACAACCTTGTAATTGATTTCGGATTTGCCGGAGAGCAATTGATTGGCCTGAATCTCTTTGTCATCACCGTAGCTGGCTTCTAAAGTCAGGCTGTCATGCTGAGGATCCCAGAGAGAAATCGAAACCAGGCCCGCCTGGAACTCCTTCACGATCGTTTCCAGGACCAGCTCGAGAAGCGAATCGAGATGCATGGTCGATCCCATAGCCTCTGAAATCTGGTAAAGCGATACAAGGCTCTTGAGGTGCAAATTCTCGCGTGAGAGTCGCTGGGTCTTGATTCCGCGTTCTATCGTGAGCTTGAGGGTATCCAGCTTGAATGGTTTGACCAGGTAGTCATAGGCTCCCAGTTTCAATACTGATATCACGTTCTCGATCGTCGGATGGCCGGTCATCATGATAATGATCGCCTCCGGGTGGTATTTTTGAGTCGCCTCGAGGATGTCCATACCGCTGTAACGGCCCATGAAGAAATCGGTCAGGACTAAATCGACGGGATGGGTCCGAATGTATTCCAGCGCTCGGACCGGTGAGTTGAAAAAGACCGGATTATATTTTTTCTCGGTGGCCAGGATTTCCTTGATGATCTCGCAGATAAATTTCTCATCGTCGACTACGACGATGTTATATTTATCCACGTACTCATCGATTTTTTCAATGACTGATTCCATGAAGTCCCGCTATAAATGATTTTATTCAAGACATTTTCATGACTCGATAAAACGCGCTGTTGTAGCTATTTTCGGCATTCGGAAAGTGTTTATTATGTGTTAATTTTGCACAAGCCAGGCCCCAAAAAAGATTCTTGACAGCCGGTTTTAATTAAACTTATTGCTTGTATGAAATTGACTCCCACAGATTATCTGCTTTTGGCTCATTTGAGAGCCGAACCTACTTACACTTATAATCTGGCAGATAAATTGCATTCCGAAGGAGTCGATCTCTGGTGCCGTTTTTCGGATTCTCATTTATATTATACATTGCGTAAACTGCTAAAGAATAATCTGGTTGAAGTTGAGGTCAAACCGATCAAAGGCCGTCCCCCGCAGAAGATCTATTCCATCACAAAAGAAGGCGAAGACGTTTTGGATCAACTGGTTAACTCCGATGAACTGGTTCAGAGCGACCAGTATTTCGAGTTCGATCTGCTACTGGGTCTGGCCAACCGCCTTGGTCTCGACGATACTCGGCTGGTCAATATGATAACCGAGCGGATTGACTTTTTACGCGAACTGCTTGATCAGATCCAGGACAAATTCCGCGAGAAGGAGTTACAATCGGGCGGTATATCATCGGGTGAAAAAATCGCCTACCAGCACCGCATCAGGTTTTTTAAAAACGAAATTGATTTCTACCGCAAGAGCCTCAAGGGGTTGAAGTGAGTACTCCTGTTTAACCGGGTTCACGACTGCTTACGGAACATCGAATGAGCGCGATATGATGAACGGATCAGTGGCCCGGACACCACCCCCATAAAACCGATTTGATAAGCCATTTTTTCAAGTTCACCAAATTCTTCAGGTGTATAGAATTTTATAACCGGGTGATGATTTTCTGAGGGCGCCAGGTACTGGCCGACCGTCAATAACCTGCAACCGGAATGATAAAGGTCGGCCATAGCTTCTGCGATTTCTGAGAGTTTCTCACCCAGCCCGACCATCAATCCCGACTTGATAAGCAGTCGCGAATCGTAACTACTGGCACGCTTGAAGACCTGCAGAGAGCGATGATAATCCGCTCCCTCGCGGACTTCAGGATACAGTCTGGCGACTGTTTCGACATTATGATTGAGCACATCCGGGCGGGCATCGAGAACTTTTTTGAGCGCTTCCTGACTACCCATAAAATCAGGAATCAGCACCTCGACTTTACAGCCAGGTTTAATTTCGCGAATGGATTCGATAACATCCGCGAATACCCGCGCCCCGCCGTCGGCTAAATCATCGCGGGTAACGGAAGTAATTACGGCATATTCAAGGCCCAGTTTCATAACCGCCTCGGCCACTCTACGGGCTTCGCCTTCATCGACGGCCGACGGTTCCCCCCGGCTGACATTACAGAAACTGCATCCCCGGGTGCAGTTTTCACCCAGGATTAGAAATGTCGCGGTCCGTTCGCCATAACACTCGGCCCGGTTGGGGCAGTTGGCTTCCTGGCAGACAGTATGTAAATTGAGCGATGTGACCAGTTTTTTCACCTCGCTGTAATTCTGTCCCAGCGGAGTCCTGATTTTGAACCAGGCGGGTTTTCTTTGTTTTTTCTGCAATGTATTTTCTGTCATAAAGTTTTATGCCAGTTCCTTGTCGTGCAGGGCTTCGATATATTTCTCGGCCGCTACTGCCGCCGTGGTGGCATCACCGACAGCATTTGTGATCTGTTTGACCAGTTGTTCGCGCACATCACCGCAGGCATAGATTCCCGGAATCGAGGTTTCCATGTGGCTGTTGGTGATAATATAACCGCCTTCATTGCGCTCGAGACCTTCGCGCACGAGATCACTGTTGGGCACAAATCCGATGAAAATAAAGACAGCACCACATTCGAGTTCAGATGTTTCACCGGTCTTGACATTGCGCAGTGAAACAGAGGAGACTTTTTTGTCCCCGTTGATATTCGTGATCACAGAATCCCAGACAAATTCCATTTTGGGATTATTGAAGGCTCTTTTCTGGATAACCTTGGCGGCACGGAGTTCATCGCGACGATGAATCACGGTCACCTTCGAACCGAATTTGGTCAGGAAAATCCCTTCTTCGACAGCGGCATCCCCCCCGCCGACAACAACGATGTGCTGATCTTTGAAAAAAGCACCGTCACAGATCGCGCAATAGGACACTCCCATTCCGGAAAGTTCTTTTTCTCCGGGAACGTTAAGCAGGTTGGGTGAGCCACCGGTGGCAAGAATAACGGCCCTGGTACGATATTCAGCATCATCATCGGTAACCACAACTCGATCATCGCCTTCACAATAAACTTCTTTGACTGCCCCGTTTTGAACTTCGAGACCGAATTTTTTAGCATGCTGTTCCATCTTGGCGGCCAGCTCCGGTCCTGAGATCAATTCGAATCCCGGGTAATCCTCGACCTCATGGGTGTTGGCGATTTGTCCGCCGGGAAGAGCTTTCTCCAGAAGCAGTACTTTCAGATTGGCACGAGCGCCGTAGAGGCCGGCAGTCAGCCCGCCCGGACCACCACCTACTATTATGATGTCATAGTCAGTATTCATCAGTCCAACTCCTTTGTTTCATTGCCGGGAAATATAGTCAATTGTGACAGAGAATCAATAGTCAACCGCCTGCTGGGCCAGGATTCCCTTCTGGAAGGGATGTTTGACCTCGCGCATCTCAGTCACCAGGTCGGCCCGGTCGATCAATTCCCCGGGGGCATTGCGCCCGGTCAGCATCAGGTGAAGTTTGGGCGGTTTCTGGTCGACAAGCTCCATCAAATCCTGCACACTTATCAAATTCAGATTGACAGCGACATTGATCTCGTCCAGAATAACTATATCGTACTTTCCGGACAGCATCTCTTCACGGGCGTAATCGAGGGCCTCTTTGGCGGCCCGGATATGGGTTGAGATATCTTCTTTGTCGTCGACTATACCGACGAACCCTTTCCCTTTCTGGACCATATCTACATAAGGAGCCAGAAGCTTGATCCCCTCCAGTTCGCCATATTTCCAGGTACCTTTTATGAACTGTACGATTTTGACTTTCTTCTGGTACCCCGCGGCCCGGACACACAATCCCAGGGCGGCCGTGGTTTTGCCCTTACCGTCCCCGGTATTGACCAGCACCAGCCCGTGAGTTTCCTGTTTCTCCTCGCTCATCACTCCTCCTTTTTAGACATCTAAACCGCATAAATCGGCGATCAGTTCCACCGAGTGGCAGGCGATTCCGGGAGATTTCATGGCATCCACGTACTGCAGGATACAGGTGGGACAATTAGTCAGCACAAGATCGGGATCAGCTCTCTTAAGAGCTTTCTTTTTTGGCTCGAAGATATTCATGGAGTCTTTGTAATGAAAAACATTGAAAGTACCGGCAGAACCGCAACATTTATCAGAGTGCTCCATAGGGATATAGTTTACCAGCGGAAGGTTCCTGATCAGCTCGAGAGCGGAATCTACCCGCCCGGCTTCGCGCAAATGGCAGGGCTGATGGAAACTGATTTTTACCGGCATCTGTCCATGCTGGTCGAATTTCAGATCCACATGCCTGAGGATAAACTCAGAAATGTCATAGCATTTTGAAGCCACACTTCGCGCAATATCATAATGACGTTCACCTTTTTTGAACAGGCGCGGATATGACAACACCTCGCCCAGGCAGGTGGCGCATGAAAAAACGATATGTTTAAAGCGGTCGAGTGACTCGAGGTTGTAGATCGCGTGTTCGCGTTCATATTCGGAATATCCGTAGGTCTGCTGAGGCATCCCGCAACATTTTTGCTCCGGCAATGCCAGGTCGTACCCGTATTCCTCCAGTAGAGCTATCAGGGCGGATCCGGTGCGGGACTGAAGCAGGTTATCTGCACAGCCGTAGAAGTAAGCTACTTCATTACCGCTGGTTTCG
This sequence comes from Candidatus Zixiibacteriota bacterium, assembly GCA_014728145.1. Lineage (NCBI taxonomy): Bacteria > Pseudomonadati > Candidatus Zixiibacteriota > Candidatus Zixiibacteriota bacterium. The sequence continues at coordinate 41,448 of WJMC01000062.1, forward strand.
GTCAAACGGGAGTACCTCTCGCGCAGGGACTTCTTTGCGATCCTGGGCAGATAACGCTTCGTATCGAGCTTGACCAGGGGCGAAGAAGCCAAGGACAACAGCGGTCTCATCAAGCGGTTATCCATCATGCGCAAGAACAGACCATTTAATTTTACCATATTCTCAAATTTTATCGGGTCGCGCATGCGGTTGAAGATACGATTGCCCCAGAAAGTACGGGTCTCTCCACGCCTGAAGGTAACATATTCAGAAACATCCACCCCCGCCGGGCATACCATGGCGCAGTTTTTGCAGTTCAGGCACCCGTCCAGTTCGCGCGCGCTTTTTGCGGCATTGAAATCTCCAGCGAGCATCACCCGCACCCAGCCCCGGGCCGACATATTCTCACAACCATTGACAGCGTAGCTGGGACAATACGCGTTGCATTTACCACAGGCGGCACATTCGCGCACAACTTTTTCGACGTCGATGTGGTCGATGAAGCTTTTCTTCGATACCAGCACATCCGGATTGGCGAGATGTTCCGGATCCAGAAGCTCTTTTATCCTGCCGAACAAGTTGTAGACCCTGTGGCCATACTGTTGTTCGATAACTTCTGCCCGCAGACGACCGTCACCATGCTCAGCGGTTGCCGACCCGCCCAATTCGAAAATTTTTTCATAGGTTTGATCGTAGATGTTCCGTGCCAGCTTCTGACCCTCCAGGGTGGAGAGGTTGATGGCCGGACGGACATGCAGGTTGCCGTCGCCGATATGACCAAAGATCCCGCAAGTCAGGTTGTTCCTTCGGAAGAGATCATTAAGAAACATAATAAATTCCGGCATATTCTCCGACGGTACAGCGGCATCCTCGATGAATCCCCAGGGGCGGGCTTCGCTGTCGAGACGATAGAGGGTCGGGACTATCGCCTTGCGGGCATCCCACAGGCTGGCCTGCCGCTTGGGATCGGTTTCGAACACAGGCTCACCGGAAAGTTCGTATTTACACAGGAAGCTTTTCAGGTTCTCCACGGTTTCATCAAAGGGCGGATCGTCAAACTCCACAATCAGCATCGCCTCGGCCGATGGTGGCAGATCGAAACGTTCACGGCCAATCAGGTCAAGCGTGTTACCATCGATCAATTCCAGGCCGGCCGGCTTGAGTTCGAGGAAATCGAGGGTAGCATGACCGACATCGGCCAGGTGCTTAAACAGAATCAGGCAGGTCATCTTCGATTTTGGTAACGGCAATAGCCTCAGCCTGGCGGAGATAAACAGCCCCAGGCTCCCCTCCGAGCCGACGAAAAGTTGCGGCAGGGCAAAGATCCCCTGCTCGAGTTTTTCCACCATCGTCTTGAGGTCATAACCACAAACATTTTTTTTGACGCGTGGGTATGATGCCAGGATTTCCTCCCGGTTGCCATCGATCAGTTTATAAATCTTCTCGAATTCAGGGTAGTTGTTAAACAAATCTTTGATCTCAGATGAGTCGAGTTTATAATCGCGGGCAGTAAACGGCCTTCCGTCAGGTAAAATCAGGTTTATCTCTTCAACGTATTCCCGCGTAGTGCCATATTTAACGGAGCGAGCACCGGAAGAATTATTGCCCAGCATTCCACCGATTTCGCAGGTATCGCCGGAGGAGGGATCTGGTGGAAAAAAGAGCTTTAACGGCGCCAGGTATCTATTTAACTTTTCGTAGACAATCCCGGATTGAACCTCGACGGTCTGCTTAAGGGTATCGCATCGAATGACACGGTTAAGACGGGATAAATCGATGATGACATCATCACCGACAGCACCACCGGCCAGTCCCGTTCCGGCCCCGCGGGGAGTTATGGAGTGACCGTTGGCAAGCAGTACCTTGACAGCTTCCTTCAGGCGTCTTTCCTCTTTGGGTATCAGTACCACCCGAGGATTCCCCCGATAGATCGAAGCGTCGGAAGCGTAAGCCTCAAGTACAGGTTGAGACGTGAGCACGTTATTCGTACCCAATAGACTCTTTAATCGGTTTATAACAGAAGTTTTCATATCAGATTATACGCACACCTACAGCGACATGATAAGCCGTAAACCTTCCAATTACAATATAATACGTTAACAAGTTTGTGAATGAAAGCTCAAACAATAGCTTGACACTAAACAGGTCAAAATATATATTATTTCCTTTGAGTCGCAGAGAACAGGAAGTCAAGAGACGGGATATCGCGAGTGGACGGCAGGTTTCCACAAATATATGCCGCACAACAAAATACAGGAGTGAAGGGTAAGTTGACATGAGATTTACCAAAGCTGAAGACTATGGATTGTATGGAGTTTTGTACCTTGCCGAGCAGGAGGACAACCGGATAGTACCTCTCTCGGAGATTTCACAATCACAGAATGTACCGGAAAAATTTCTTGCTAAAATCTTTCAGTCTCTTTCCCGGGCGGGAATAATAAAATCACACCGCGGCGTCAAAGGTGGTTTTACACTTGCTCGTTCACCTGAGGAGATTTCGGTCAGGGAACTGGTGGAAACAATCCAGGGACCATACTTTCTCTCGAAATGTGTCCATGATCATCGTGAATGTGATAAGAGCGATCATTGTCCGGTGCGGTATCTATTGCACCTGACTTTGAAATGTATCCACGACCAGTTTGACAAATACACGTTGGCTGACATGTTGAAATGGAAATCCGATCCTAATATAACTTCAGAGATTAATTCCAATTAAATCAATTTGCAGGGAAAGCAAGGTTAACAATTATGCCGATAAAATCCGACCGCTGGATACGCCGCATGGCTCGTGACGCCGAGATGATCAAACCGTTTTCATCCAAGCAGATACGCAGCAAAAAGATATCCTACGGGCTATCGTCATACGGCTATGATATTCGAGTATCCGACGAATTCATGATTTTCACGAATGTCAATTCCGACATAGTTGATCCCAAGAAATTTTCTGCCTCGATGCTCATGGAGGTCAAGGCCAAGTCTATTTTGATACCGCCCAACAGTTTCGCGCTGGCAAGGACGGTGGAATACTTCAAGATTCCGCGCAATGTGCTGACGCTTTGCCTGGGAAAATCGACATACGCGCGATGCGGTATCATCGTCAATGTGACCCCCTTCGAACCGGAATGGGAAGGTCATGCCACGCTGGAGATATCCAACACCACTCCCCTTCCGGCGAAAGTCTACGCCAATGAAGGAATTGCTCAAATTCTGTTTTTAGAGGCCGATGAAGTCTGTGAGGTCTCATACGGCGATAAAAAGGGGAAATATCAAAAACAGAGAAATATTACTCTTCCGCGAATATAATCTGCGTATATATTAGAAGTCTTAAAACGAACAATCAATTAATTAAAGGGAGATAAATAGATATGGCAGAAACAAAATTCCAGGAGACTGAAGAGGTTTCAAAGTCGAGTGCCAAGCGCAGAACGGTTACGATCGATGGTAACACAGCGGCCGCTTATGTCGCTCACGCTACCAACGAAGTCATAGCGATTTATCCTATCACACCGTCATCCAATATGGGTGAGATGGCCGATGCAAAATCAGCCGCGGGTGAGACCAATATCTGGGGCACAATTCCAAACGTGGTGGAGATGCAGTCAGAAGGCGGCGCTTCAGGCGCAGTCCACGGCGCGATCACCACCGGTTCATTGACAACGACTTTCACAGCTTCCCAGGGTCTGCTTCTGATGATTCCGAACATGTTTAAAATCGCCGGCGAATTGACCCCGACGGTATTTCATGTTTCGGCCCGCGCAGTTGCGACTCACGCGCTTTCGATTTTCGGCGATCACTCGGACGTCATGGCTACCCGTTCGACCGGATTCGGTCTGATGGCTTCCGGTTCGGTGCAGGAAGTTATGGACCTGGCACTGGTGGCACAGGCTTCCGCCCTCAAGAGCCAGGTGCCGTTTGTACATTTCTTTGACGGCTTCAGGACTTCTCATGAGGTTTCCAAGGTAGAGGAAATTTCGTTTAACGATATGCGCGCGCTTCTTCCCTATGAACTGATCAAGCGCCATAAGGACCGCGCTCTCAGCCCGGAACATCCTACTATCAAGGGCACTTCACAGAATCCGGATGTTTTCTTCGCGTCTCGTGAAACCGTTAACAAATATTACGCCGCCACTCCGGATATCGTCCAGGAACAGATGGACAAATTCAAGCAGGTCGTCGGCCGCGAATACAAACTTTTCCAGTACTATGGCGACCCTGAGGCTGAGCATGTAGTCATAATGATGGGTACCGGCTCTGAAACAACTCATGAAGTGGTCAATCATCTCAATCAGCAGGGCGAAAAAGTCGGCTTGATCAAAGTCAGGCTCTATCGCCCCTTCTCGATCAAGCATCTGGCTGAAGCTCTGCCATCTACTGTCAAAAAGATTGCCGTACTGGATCGCACCAAGGAGCCCGGTTCACTGGGCGAACCTCTCTATACCGATGTGCAGGCGGCTATTGACGAAGCTATGCTGGCCGGCTGGACCAAGTTCAAGAAACGCCCGCTGGTAGTCGGCGGCCGCTACGGCCTCGGCTCGGCGGAATACAATGCCGGTATGGCAAAGTCGGTCTTTGACAATCTCAAAAAAGACGAAACGTTGAATCATTTCTCGGTCGGTATCAAAGACGATGTCACCTTCCACAGCCTCGATTGGGACAACGATTTTGATATCGAGGGGGACGATGTCTTCCGGGGCTTGTTCTATGGTCTCGGTTCGGACGGCACTGTCGGTGCCAACAAGAACTCGATCAAGATCATCGGCGAGAACACCGACAATTACGCCCAGGGTTATTTCGTCTACGACTCCAAGAAGGCTGGTGCTGTCACGGTCTCTCATGTCCGTTTCGGACCTAACCCTATCCAGAGACCGTACCTGATTACGAAAGCTAAATTCGTCGCCTGTCACAACTTCTCATTTCTGGAAAAATACGACATGCTTTCCAACCTTGTTGAAGGCGGAACGTTCCTGTTAAACAGCCCGTATAGCGCCAACGAAGTCTGGGACAAGATGCCGAAGGAAGTCCAGAAGCAGATCATAGATAAAAAGTTAGACTTCTATGTCATTGATGGTATCCACCTGGCCAAGGAACTCGGCCTCGGGTCCCGTATCAACATGATCATGCAGACCGCTTTCTTCGCGATTTCTGAAATCCTCCCGAAAGACAGGGCGGTCGAAGAGATCAAGAAAGCAATCAAGAAGACATACGGTCGCAAGGGCGAAAAGATCGTGCAGATGAACTACGACGCGGTCGATACGGCCTTGAAGAATTATCATAAAGTCGATTATCCAAACAAGGTCACCAGCGAAATCAGCATGCCCCCGATCGTTCCGGATCACGCTCCGGAGTTTGTCAAGAATGTCACTGCTGAAATCATTGCAGGCCGTGGAGATAAGCTTCCGGTCTCGGCGTTTCCCGATGACGGCTCTTATCCGACCGCGACCACGCAGTACGAGAAGCGCAATATCGCGGTCGATATTCCGGTCTGGGAACCGGATATCTGCACCCAGTGTGGATTCTGTTCATTTGTCTGTCCGCATGCTACGATTCGTCCGAAGATCTATGATCCAAAATATCTGGATGACGCACCCGAGGGCTGGAAATCAGTCGATGCCAAAGGCGGTAAAAACGTCAAGGGCATGAAGTACACGCTCCAGGTCGCCCCGGAAGATTGCACTGGATGCCAGCTCTGTGTCGAGGTCTGCCCCGCGCATGAGAAAGATGCCGACGGTAACAAGACCGGCCGCAGGGCGGTCAATATGGAATTCCAGCCCCCGCTTCGTGAACGTGAACGCGAGAACTGGGAGTACTTCCTGACGATTCCTGAAACCGATCCGGAGAGGTACAAAATTACTACGGTAAAAGGCAGTCAGTTCGTGCGACCCTTGTTCGAATTCTCCGGGGCATGTGCCGGATGCGGTGAGACGCCGTATGTCAAGCTGGTCTCCCAGCTGTTCGGAGATCGTGCATTGATGGGTAACGCCACCGGATGTTCCTCGATTTACGGCGGTAACCTTCCGACCACGCCTTTTGCTCAGCGCGATGACGGCCGTGGACCGGCCTGGTCGAATTCTTTGTTCGAAGACAACGCTGAGTTCGCGTTCGGTATGCGCCTGACTGTCGACAAGATGACTGAGTTCGCTCTTGAACTCTTACGCAAGGTTGTCCCCGAAGCTTATGATGAGATCGCGAACGCAGACCAGTCGACTCCGATGGGTATCGAGCTCCAGCGTGAGAGAGTGGAAAACCTCAAGAAGAAACTAAAAGGCATGGATACCGACAGCGCTCAGTCACTGCATACCGTGGCCGACTACCTGGTCAAGAAGTCTGTCTGGGCGATCGGTGGAGACGGATGGGCGTACGATATCGGCTATGGCGGTCTCGATCATGTGATGGCCTCCGGCCGTGATGTCAACGTCCTGGTACTGGATACGGAAGTTTATTCCAACACCGGCGGTCAGATGTCAAAGGCGACACCGCGTGGGGCTACCGCACAGTTCGCCGCGGCGGGTCGTCCCTCGATGAAAAAGGATCTGGGGATGATGATGATGGCTTACGGCGATGTCTATGTCGCTCAGGTAGCGATGGGAGCCAGTCTCAACCAGACAATCAAGGCATTTGTGGAAGCCGAGTCCTACAATGGACCGTCGATCATCATCGCCTACTCTCACTGTATCGCGCACGGGTTCAACATGATCAAAGGGCTCGATGAACAGCAGAAGGCTGTCGATTCGGGACACTGGATTCTCTATCGATACAATCCAGCCCTTGCCCATGAAGGTAAAAATCCGCTTCAGCTCGATTCCAAAGAGCCGAAGATTCCGTACGAAGAATACGCTTATTCCGAAAACCGCTGGCGTTCGCTGAAGGCGATCAATCCGGATCGCGCGGCCGCACTTATGAAGCTGGCTCAGCAGGATGCCAAGCGTCGCTGGAATATCTACAAACAGATGTCGGAAATGGATTACACTTTCGCAAAAGTGAGTGAATAAGAATATATTAATTCAAAAAAGGCAGTCTCGACGAGACTGCCTTTTTTGTTGTCTGCCAACAGGTTAAAATCAGATTGACTTCGGCCGAAAAATGTTATATAGTCAAAAAATCGGCAACTCGAGAGGGTTCGATTGTATAAATGAAAAACGAAAGGACTGCAGATGAAGAACAAGAGACTGGTAAGATTTTCAGGACTGATTTTACTTTCAGCTTTTATTCTAACGACCTTCATGTTCACCACAGCTGATTCGCAATCGAAATCCGATGGCAAGATAGCATTTATCAGAAATGATGACGTCTGGTTGATGAATGCCGACGGCACCGGGCAACGCCCCTGGGTGGCCGGCATTGCTAATGCTAAAGGCCGTTTGACATGGTCGCCAGATGGCGAGAAGCTCGCCTTTGCCAGGCAGGGTAAAGTCGACATTAAATATCCGGGCGGAGGTGGCGGTTACCATTACCTGTATGATCTCTTCTATGCCTACACAGACAGCATTGGCACAAGCGATAATTTTTACATGGGTTTTACCAACAATCTCGGTTCACAATCTCCGGACTGGTCCGCGAATGGTGATTTGATCTGCTTCATCTTTGATTACATGGCAAATAATGTGGATGCTACCATGATGGATTACGCGGTAGGCTTGTACAATACCAGTACACTGGAAAGCCATTACCTCGAGCTACCCGAGGACACACTTGATTTCATGCCCTTGATGCCCTGTATATCTCCTGATGGAGGCGAGGTCTGTTTCGTGCTCGCCGTACTCGACAATATGCAGTTGAAGAAAAAAGGTTTGGTGATAACTCCCAGCGATGAAATTGCGATGACATCCGGAGAACTGCTCGAAATGGCCCAAAAGACCGGCGATGCGAGTTCGCCGGCGTGGTCTCCCGATGGAAAGAAGATCGCTTTTCTGAAAACTGATGGAGTATATGTCTGCGACAACAAACTCGAAAATACTCGTCTGGTCACAAAACCTGAGGAGGGTTTGTGGCTGACCGGCAATCCGACCTGGTCACCCGACTCCAAAAAGCTGGCGTTTTCGACCTCCAACGGCTCGATCTACACGGTTAACCTGGATGGTTCCGGGATGAAGCGCATCTCCGGACCGGGATCGGATATCAATCCAGCCTGGTCGCATTAGATAAATTTGACTGTATTTGAAGCCGCTCAAAATCGGGTGGCTTTTTTTATTTCCAGTTGCGCAAGAACTCCAGAATCAGCCTGACACCGTAGCCGGAAGAGCCTTTCGGTTTATATGCTCCCCCCTTGTATTCGACATCGAGAGCGGCCATGTCGATATGAGCCCAGGGGAAATCACCGGTGAAGTTATTAAGAAAAGCGGCGGCGGTACAGGTTCCGGCCGGTCGTCCGCCTGTATTTTTAATATCCGCGATAGAAGACTTAATCTGCTCCTGGTAATCCTTCCAGAGAGGCATCTCCCAGATCCTCTCCCCCGAATTATCGGCAGCCTGGTTAAACTGTTTGCGCAGTTTATCGTTATTGACAAAAAACGCGGCGGCGGCAAATCCGAGAGCGATTTTGGCCGCTCCGGTCAAAGTCGCCACGTCAATGATGGCGGCCGGTTTCAGCCTGTGCGAATACGCCAGCGCGTCAGCAAGTATCAAGCGACCCTCGGCATCAGTATTGAGCACTTCCACAGTGACACCATTTAACGCAGTCAATACATCGCCCGGCTTGTATGCAGACCCCGAGGGCAGATTCTCGGTAGTCGGAACCAGCGCCACCAGGTTGACCGGAAGCTTCAGCTGGGCGGCAGAAGCGATCGAGGCTATCACGCAGGCGGCACCGCCCATGTCACCTTTCATCTCGTCCATGTTAGCTGCAGGTTTGATCGAGATTCCACCTGAATCAAAAGTTATCCCCTTACCTACCAGGCAAACCGGTTTCTGGGGAGCCCGCGGACCCTTGTAGCTCATGATGATGAAATGCACCGGTTTATCAGACCCGGCATTGACCGCCAGCAGGCAGTTCATCTTGAGACGAGCGATCTGCGCCTCCGATAACACCTTGCACTGGAACTTATACTGTTTGGCGAGGTTGCGACAAACCCGCGCCATCTCCTGCGGGGTAAGATAGTTTGATGGATGCCCGATCAGTTCGCGCGAGAGATTCTGGCCCCAGCCTGCTATCCTGCCGGTTTTTATGCCATCTTCAAACGAAGGTTTGTTGGTCTTTTGCGGAGCAATCAAAACGATCCGTTCAGGCCATTTGCTCCTCTGCTTAGCATCCTTGTAACGCGTATATTCATAAGAGCCGAGAACTATACCCTCGACAATCGACTGTGACATGGCCGAATGATCTTTATCCATATTGAACTTATCCGGGATCAGCAAACTGACAGTTTTGAACTTGCGGTTTTTTAGAGCGGTAATCATGTTACCGCCGAAAACACGCAGGCTTTCACGATCGATTTGCTTAACAGAACCTGCTCCGCAAATCAACAGCATATCGGTGTTTTTGATGGAATCATCCTGAAGGTACACCGTCTCGCCCGCTTTGCCACTCAAGACTCCCCTTGAGACCATAGACTTTACGCGATTTTCAATATTTTTGGGCAGGGCCTTGAGATGTTGATTGCTTCTGGCATCATCGGAAAACAGCGGGATTACCATGCAGTCCGACTTCAGCCTGGCAGGTGCCTGGGTATGTGATTTAAATTGCATCATTCCTCCGACTATATCTTTATTGTTATTTTCAAATCCTGAATACCAGACATTTAAGATAATCGAAAAGAACGTGATTACAATATTAAATTGCGGGGGAGTAAATCAGAATGAATCGAGAATAAAAATGATCAACTCATCTGGCGTTGCTTCATGGTCTTCATACGCCGTTCGATGTTATCATCGATATTGATAGCACTGGAATGCACGTAGAAGTTGGCATCTTCCAGATCCGTCAGAGACTTCAGCTCTTCCAGCACAGCCAGAATCTTAGTCAGTGAGGAATCGATTACGTCGAGGGCCGGTCCGAGCTTATTTTGAGTATCCGAGACCATTCCCTCCTGCATCAGGCGCGCAATTAGCTGGATCCTCCCGGAGATCACCGTAGCGGCGTTATTGAGATAGTGAGAAAGCGTTGCCACGGCGATGTTTTTGGATTTCATTGCACCCAGCTTGCGTTCTTCCTCGATTATCCGGCGTGAGAGATCCTGGCGCTGTCTGAATAGATTCTCGATGGTTACATAGGTTTGCATCAACTGCTTATTGGCTTTTTCCAGAAGTTTAATCGGATCGCCGCACTCTATACCGAGATGCTCCGCGGCCTGGAAAGTCTCCTGGAAAATCTTTTCATTTACTTCCGACAGCATCTCCTGGGTCACCTCAAGAGATTGAGCCAGGGCGTTAATGTCCTGAATCGACTGCTCCAGAATCCTGCCGGAAGCCGAAAAGAAATGACGATTGAGCAGATTTGCTAAAGCGACGATACGATCCAGTCCGTCGTAATTATCATATTGCTTGTAATTGATGATTCTATGATGATTGCCAATCGCATTCTGCAAAGTGGAGGGCAGTTGCCAGCGCCTGCTTATCAGGTAACCTATTTCAGCATGATCGGTATCAAACGCCTCGCGCTCCATCTCTACCAGCGGCAACCCGGAATCATGTTTGTCGAGAATCTCGAGATACTCCTTCGGTGCGGCCTTGAGCATAAATATCATACCGATATCGTGAAGCAGACCGGCGGTAAAGGCTTCCTCCGATTTGGTAGCACCGGTCATCTCGGCCAGATACTTGGCAGAGATCGCGGTACTCAAAAAATGTGTATACAGACCTTGTATATCAAAGGTGAACTTTTCTTTAGATTGTTTGGGTGGAGTAAAGATGGCGATTGACAATGCCAGGCATTTGACCATAGATGCCCCGAGAACAACAACAGCCCGATTGACTGTCGAGATCTCCGCGCTCTGGCGATAATATGTCGAGTTTGCCATCCGCAGAATGTGAGCAGTCAGGCCGGGATCCTTGGAGATCACCGAAGCTATCGCCTTGGCTGACCAGTCATCACCCTCAACTGCCTGGAGAACCTCCAGAAGAGTCTGCGGGAGACTAAAAACTTCATCGACTTTTTCCAGGCGGGAAAGCAGATCTAATTTAGGCATAAGCTACCTTGTTTCCAGTGTTCAGTATTTCTATCGGTAGAAAAACAGCATTGTTTATCAGGGAAACCGATAATAGGGGACAAATGATTAGAATTTCAGAAATAGTGTCATCAGATGATTCAAGATGCCGGCAGGTGTTTTTTTACGGCCGCCTTGATCATCTCGCCCAGCTGTTCCATTCTGAAAGGCTTGGACAGGATGTAGTCAGCGAGATCGTCGGGAGCTTTGCGCTGGGCTTCTTCAATCCCCCATCCGGAGATAATTATAACCGGGATTTCCGGGTTTTTACGGCGTATACGACGGGCGACCTCCCAGCCGTCGAGATCGGGAAGTCCCAGATCGGTAATCAACAGGTCATAGTGATTACGTTCATAAGCTTGAAGACCGCTGGTACCATCAGGGAAAATATCATAAGCATAGCCTAATTCACTCAGCATACTCGACAGCAGGTCACGGATCATTTCCTGGTCGTCGATAGCCAGCACCGACATTTTATCCGGTCTCACGGTGCGACGTTTACGAACTGCCGGCAGTCGGGGAAATCTCAAAACCAGTACTCGACCACGACCATCCAAATCGTCAAAACAATAGCTGATATCGTCATCTCGTGCGACTTCGCGGTCAGGGAACTCTTTCAACGGCAGGTACCTGTAACTCTCGATGTCGATAGCCACATCGCCCAAAACGGTTTCACTGACGACGAAAAATATCCCCCGATCAGTATCTAAAAGCCTGATGGACAATTCTTCTTCGGGTTGCCATTTCTTTCTGACATAGTTAAACAAACTGCTGAACAAGGAACGTACTTTGTTGTCATCGAGCGGGGTAATCGCCTCGCTTTCGGGCAGGCAATCGAAATAGAGATCTGGATGGTCCCTGAGACCGATACGGTTGCGATGATTATCTGACATGTTTTGGGTCATCGACTTGAGTACGGAATCGATCGATGACCTGGGTGGCGCGGCCTCTTCGATTATCTCGGTGCGTTCCTGCAGTTTCTGGATCAGCCGGCCGGCACGGAAAGCTTCATCGGCGATCTTGTCGAGGTTTAAAAGCACCTGGTGTTTGTTCTCGAGATCTTCGTTTTTCATACCGAAAGCCAGCAACTGGGCATTACCCAAAATTCCGGTCAGGATATTGTTGACATAGTTCAACTCCTCCATCTCTTCAGTTTTGAGCTTAACTCCCGGCAGTTTTTTGAGTTCGTAATGCTCCATTCTGTTCAGGGCAAGTTTGAGCGCCTGGTCGATAACCGGCCAGACTGACTTGAGCCCGACTTTACCGAGTGGATTTTCAGGCACCGTCAAAAAGAGGTTATAGCGACTGGCAGATATATTCAATGGCAGAAGATACAACCTCTGGTTTTCAGCCTGCCTGAATTCAGCTATCAGGCTCTTGAGCTCGGTACTCCTTGAGTCGGCCACGAGGCTGTCGAATAGATTCGTGTCTTCCAAAAGCATCAGGTCGTCTGACATGAACAAGCGCACCATCCGGCGCGAATCGAAATTGTAGGTACGCCCGGTCAGCGGACAGTTTTTGCTGTCGAGTACAGCCTTGAATGAATAATTCCCGGCCTCCAGGTTGACTTTTGCCAAAAGCCCGTTTTTTACGTCTATGCCGAACCAGGTCATGCACTTCTGGAGGACCTCGAGCAGTTTATCATGGGAACGTATATCCTCGAACTCCGCCGGTACACGAGTCAGGCGGGACAGTTGCGTACCGTGTTCGTTCGTTTTGACCAAAAGATCGAAAATGCGCAGGTAGATTTTAATCGCCTCTATATCAGCAGACTCGAAATCCGGATAATCGACACCACAGTACATTACTGTCACGAAAGCATTGGCTGAACCCGGCGCCGACGGCAATACCATAGTCTTGAATGCCCCTTCCGGAGTGTCGGAGCGGATAATCAGCGATTTTTTATTGCGTATCGACTTGTAATAATGATCCGTGAGATCATGGGGAAGGTCAGGCTGTGTTCCCATGGTAACAAGCGTATGAAGACCGTTGCTTTCGATCTTAAAAATCCGTGCCGCCTCGGCATTAAAGCGATTCGCGAAAATGCGTAAAAGTGATTGCATCGATTTACCCAGATCACGGGTATTATTGAGCGCACCCAGGGCTTTACGCGCAAACTCTCCGCTCTTTCTAAATTCCTCATATCTGCCCTGGTAATCTCGAAGGTCACGCTCCATCCGAAACGAGGCTACAGCCGGACCGATAATGTTAGCGGCTGAAACCGCCAGTTGCATCCTGCGACGGTCGAAGAAATATTCGCGTTCCGAGAATAAAGCGATCACTCCGGTCACACCTCCACGCGAAATCAAGGGGATTGCAATCAAGGACTTGCAGGATGAACCCGCAAGCATCTGAGAGGTTGTCCGATCTGCATCGGAAACATTCCCGATCGACTGCGGTCTCCCGGATGACTGCGCGCGATAGAACAGGCTGGATGGACTGTCGATGAGTTCTAAACTTTTCTCAAGCTCTCGGGGAAGATCCTGATGAACCGCAAGAATCAATTTTTGCTGGTTGGGATTGTGGATAAACACCGCGCCATAATCAGCTGAGGTCTCCTCGACGATCTGCCTGACGGAGAAATTAAGGAGCTCGATAAGGGTAACCGCCTGGTTAGCGCTGTCATGGATCGAGTCGAGAAATTCGAGACGGTCCTTTTTTTCAAGATCCCGTGCCCGGTTATTTATCAGTTTTTTAAACGAGAAAAATACCGCTATCAAAACAACAAGCCACCCGCTAATCCTGAGGGCTATGGAGGTAATTGAAATAATCTCGACTGCACGCGGGACAATCATTGTGGAGATAACCTCGTAACTCATTAATGCCGAGACTATATCAACCACGAAGACGACCAGAAAACCAGCCATCATCCAGCCGGTATGTCTTATGCCCGCTTCATGCAGACGGCCTGAAATCGAGACTGTCACAATCGCGAAAACCATCGCGATAAAAGCCTCTATGAAATAATACGCCGTATCCATACAGCTACCCCCGAATTCTCTCACCGATTAACGTCGTATATGTTGAATCTACTATCTTTGCTTTAACCAGATTTCCGATAGAACCGGCAGTTTGTCTGACAACGCAATTCAACCCACCTTCGTTTTTACCCAGGCCGTCAGCTTCGTCATGACGCGCGCTCTTTTCGATCAGCACCTCCTGGACCGAACCGACCCGGGAAGCCATGCGCTTCTCGGAAATGCTTTTCTGCGTATCGATCAATTCCTCCAGTCGGGACAGCTTCTCCGTTTCGGGGACATCGTCTTTGAAACCGGCCGCTTTCGTTGTCTCCCGCACCGAATAACGAAACATGAATGCGGAATCATACTCGAGCTTGCGGACAGCTTCGAGAGTGCGCTCAAAATCAACGCGAGTTTCGCCGGGAAAGCCGACAATGATATCAGTTGTCAGGACCACATCGGGAATCATTTTCTTCAAAAGCTCAACTTTTCCGGCGTAATCTTCGATTGTGTACCTGCGGTTCATGCGTTTTAAAACCGGATTGGATCCGGACTGAAGCGGAAGGTGAATCCCGGAACAAATACGATCAGATGAAGCCATGATCTCGATCAACTCTTCCGAGAAGTCCCTGGGATGAGAGGTCAAGAACCTGATCCTGGGAACTTCGGTATTTTGCAGAATCATTTTCAGCAACGCTACGAAATCGAGCTGTTCATGACGGTACGAATTGACGTTCTGCCCCAGAAGCCAGATCTCACGTACCCCGGATTGTTCCAGTTGATTGACTTCCGCGATTATATTTTCGGGAGCTCGACAGCGTTCACGTCCGCGTACATGAGGCACGATACAGTAAGTACAGAAGTTGTTACAGCCCCTCATTATCGTGACATACTCCGACAGACTGCTTCGGCCTTCCAGCGCCGGGAATTCGATTTGATCGTCGATTCCAGAGGTATCGACTACCGGTGAATCGAGTTCTTCTGCCACCAGTTCGGCCAGCTGAGTAAAGCGTGTGGTTCCCAGCACAAAACGAACATTCGGGTTGGCATCAAGCAACCGATCTCCCATCCTCTGAGCCATACATCCAATTACAGCGACCTGCCTGGGATGGCCGTTGGAGGTTATACTGCGAATCCTTCCGAGGGCACGCTCCTCCGCCTTATGGCGTACCGAGCATGTGTTCAGTATCACCAGATCAGCATCCTCTTCCCTGTCGGCTCTGACAAGCCCGCGGGAATTCAGCAATCGCTCAACCAGATGCGAATCATACTCGTTCATCTGACATCCATATGTCTCGAGATAGTACTTTTTCATATCCGTTACTCACCCGGGAAGTAAAATGCGAGATTCAGATTCCGAAAACGGACCTGAATGAACAGCCGTTAGCCCTTTTTATCCTGTTTCAAGATAATGTAAACACCGATAATAATTAACACCAGCGGCCAGAACCATTTCCAGAAACCGCCCTCGAGCACTCCAAGATTATTCAGTAATATCAGTGCACCAATCAGTATAAGTAAAAGCCCGGGAAACATAAAGAAAAGATAAGGCTTTTTATACCGGCGGCAAATACTTTTTACACCATAGAAATATAAAAAGCGCGACCGAGTAAGCCGCGCTTACATATAGTCCAGGCATTAATTGTACATTCTAACAATCTCCCGGAGCCAGTCCGCCGGCGAAAGCGAAGTTGATGATGTAAACAGCGTCGGACACGTCAACACTCGCGTCACAATTGGCATCACCGACCTCGAGCACAGGAACAGGATCCGGTCCGCCCACGAATGCGTAGTTGATAATGTAAACAGCGTCAGATACATCGATATTGCCGTCGTTATTGGCATCGCCGATCAGCAGTGTGCCGGTCTCGACAAAAATCTCGAAATTCATATCATCGGAAAGCTGGGGATCACTGTCGTCGGTGGCAGAAACAGTAAATGTAAACATCCCGCTTTCGAGCGCATTTCCGGTAAGCTGACCTTCATTGTCGATTTCCAGTCCATCGGGCAAGCTTCCAGCCACAATCTGGACATCATACGGCGGAGTACCACCCTTGATCAGCACCGTATCGACATAGTTCTGGTACTGAACCGCGCTGTCGACCGGAATATCGAGCACCCGCAGGCCGTAGTTTTCAACAAGCGCGTCCCGCAGGATCCAGCTGTCCTTGTCGACATAGACCTGGTAAGGATGATAGGGTTGATCTTCGAGATAGAATACGAAGTCCTGTTCACGCTGGTCATTGAACACTGTTTCGACAATCGATGGTCCGCCAGAGTTTATCGTGATTTCAACCGGCATGTCGAATACCTGCGGGCTGGTGGTCTGAGTCTGCCTCAGGTGCAGGTAAAACATATAATCACCGGGATTGACTTCCTCGTAGACATAGGAGAAACGATACTTGGGATAGTACTCTCCCCAGATCCAGTCCTGGAAGAATTCATGCAGGCGATCATCACCGGAAACATCGATACACAAATCACGAAATTCAACAGTAGTGATATCACCCCACTTATAACGAGGGTCATCATAATATGTATGAATGATTTCGAAGAATGCTGAATCTCCCACGAAATTCCTGAGCATATGTAATACCCATGCGCCCTTGTCATATACACGGCTGGTAAAGATCGACCAGACCTGGGTAGTATCCTGACACCAGATCGTCCCCCCCTGGGTATAACGCATATTGTTCATGTAATCGCGATAGAATGCCCAGCCCTCAGTCGCTTCGACCCACAGAGCTTCGGTATAGGTAGCAAAGCCTTCGTTCATCCAGATCTCGTGCCAGTTTTCGCAGGTTATCATGTCTCCCCACCACTGGTGAGCGAGCTCATGCACAATTATGCTTTCATAGTAGGCATTGGAAGACATGGAGGTATTAGTCTGATGCTCCATCGCCCCGCCCCAGTCGAAATGAAGCATGCCATATTTCTCACCCACAAATGGGTATTCGCCGAAAAGACCCGCCAGCGTATCGATCATATCGACTGTAACCGGATAGTATGTCTCGGAAAGAGTCTGGTCTTCCGGATAGACGAAGAAATCGACCGGCATGCTGTCACCCGCCTCGGATATGTACCATTCACGCCATTGGTAGTAATTGGTTACCCCGATAGCGACCAGGTATGTCGTAATCGGGTAATTGTGATCCCAGTGCGTGGTTTTGGTACCATCGCCATTGTCAACTATGCTGTTTATCAGACCGTTCGAGGCACATACGAAATTGTCCGGATGAGTTATGATAATATCGACCGAGTCGGCTTTATCTGAGGGATTATCCTTGCATGGCCACCAGGTACGGGCGAAATAAGGTTCGGACAGCGTAGTGGCAACATCGACACCCCCATGGGTGCCAAAGGCGAAAGCCTGGAAACCGCCTTCAGTCGGATGGCCATTGTAGTAGACATAGAATTCGAACGTCTGAGCGCTGTCATAAGTCTGGTCGAGAGTAATCGTAATGATATCATTGGAATGAGTATAGGACAAACTCGTGGCGCCGGTGGTAACCGAATCGACCGTCATGTTGTCATATAGATCGATTTCCACTGTTGACAGCCCCTCAACCAGGCTCGCCCCCATAGTTTTAACATAACCGTCGAGTATTTCGGTGCTGAAATTGATATCGAAACTGATCTCGTAATAGAGCGCATCCCATTGCCATTGTGACAAAAACGACTTGGTCAGCATCTCCTGCTGTTGAGCCTCTCGAGCTTTCTGAAGGCGCAGGGCTTTGCCGTGGCGACAGAAATCATGAGTGGTCCTGATCATATCGCTCAATTCCTCGGGTGTAAGATCTTTGAGATCCTCGACAATCAGGTCTTTCCCGCTGATGCTTTCAAAAAACTCACGGGCATCAGCCGGACTCTCCGCTTTAGCCGTCGAAAATCCCGCCAGAATGACAAGTGCCAGTAAAGCACTAAGAAGCTTAAATCGCACGCGATCCTCCAATTCATATATGTTTTCGGAATTTACAATCTCATTCTCCGCATACAGGCTCGAGAGGTAAAAAAAGAAGCTCACATACAGAGTAGTCAGCCACAGAAATATAAGATAAAAGCACTGTTTGTCAACCGCAAATCAGCTTGCCCTGTTCCCCTATATTCCTATAAGCCATTTATATAACAGGGCTTACGTCGACCCTGTTCCCTCAATTGCGCAAAATCGATACAAAAAAAGACGGGCAGAGATTATCTGCCCGCCCCAAATATCTATAAGATTATACCGTTACGGAATAATGAACGGATCGTAAGTACATGGCGTCGGCCCCCCGCCAAACGAATAGTTCAGGATATAAACCGCATCGGATACATCGACCATCCTGTCGCAGTTGCAGTCACCCGCCCATTCACGCGGAATCGGCTTGGGATAACCTGCCGCGAAAGCGTAGTAGATTACATAGACAGCGTCGGTAACATTGATGTTTCCATCGCAATTAGCATCACCAAACTGGGCGATATAGACGTTGAATTCGACAACCACGGAATCATTTACAGAACCGGGCGCATGGATCACGAATTCACCCGGGGTAATTCCCAGAGGCAAACCGGCGCCGACCACGTTAGTATTCACCTCCTGGAAATTCGTACCGGAATCAGGTTCGAAGGTCATCCAGGGATACGGATCGGTAATATACCAGTCCATACAGCCGGAAACAGCGTTATTGATAATCAGCGTGGGGTTAACCGTCAGGCCGACATCACCCGCCAGGAAGATAAACGCCAGCGAGTCGACACTGACATCCAGTTCGGTCGGATCGGTCGGGCTGTTGACGGTAAACGAGACTTCCACATAGTCAGGAGGTGTCAGCGACCAGGTGGAGACGACCTTGATAGTATCTGTATAGGTTCCCGGAGCAAGACCGGACTCATCGACAGACACCTCGACAAGCGCGTTGTTGGGGCCTGAACTCGGGTCCGGAACAAGCCAGTCAGCATCCCATTCCAGCGTCCAGTCAAGGCTCTCGATACCGTTGTTCTGGATTTCGAAAGTCTGGCTCGGGATCGGTGGTATATTCTGACACTGTACTCCACTGAAACTGAGCTGATCACCGATAACTTCGAGTTCCGGAGGCCACTGCATAACCCACAGTTGAACCGGGATTTCATACGGGCCGCCGGTGCCGTTGGTGGAAGTCACAACGATCGTGTCGTAGTGGAAGCCCTGGTTCATCCCGATCGTCTCGAAACTGACCACGACTTCTTCAACACCCATGGTCGATCCGGTTGAGGGCTGGAAAGATATCCATTCGTTAGTGGCAGTGATATCAAAGTTAAGAGAGCCACCACCGCCATTTATTATCTTTAAAATGCGGTCATAGGGATTCTGGGTAATCGAACCACCTACCTGGTAAGACAGCGGTTCAACCTCCAGAACAGGGAAAGCACTGATAACTTCGAGTACAACTTCGGCATACTGAGGCGAATTGGTAGCATTCGGATCGCTGACGACGATCGTGTCGTAATAAGTTCCGAATGTCAACCCGGTGATATCAACCATCAGGTCGACAGCATCGCCGGGACCACCGCTGTAAGCGGACAGGCTCAGCCACATACTTGAATTCGTGGCGGTCCATGAGAGCGTACCGCCACCGACATCATTGACCACCAACGTCTGAATATCCGGATTGGCGGAATCCTGCAATGCCAGGAAGTAGAACTCATCCGGTACCAGCTCGATCTCCGGAAGAGGCTCATTGACAGTAAACGTAACTGTCGCGTACTGTGGATCATTGGTAGCATTTGGATCAGAAACCATTATTGAGTCGGTATATACGCCAGCCGATAAGCCCGCCAGGTTTACATAGACTCCCGGATTTGATGGCGCCATCCCGCTGGAAGGACTGACATTCAACCAGCCAGCATCCCAGGAAGCATCCCAGAACAGGTCACCTTCACCTACATTCGTAATATTCAGTACCTGCGGTTGCGGATTTGGATCACCAATCGTGGCCTCAAAAGCGAAAGTTTCGGGTGAAAGCTCGATAGTCGGCTGGGGCGGGATACCTTCACCAACTGTAATCTCACCTGCGATAAATTGCGGTTTCAAAGACGTTCCATCAAGGTTTGTCAAAATAAATGGCGCGGCCGGAGGTACAAATCCGGAATCGATAGTAATCACCTGGTCCGGCGCACCGGCATCGAGGGTGAACCAGAGCTTAGCCAGCAGGCTGTCACCCGGAACGATACCAACAGGCTCCATAAGCTTGACACCGACAACGATCAGGCGATTGCTGTCGGGATCGATGACATGCTGAATGATAGCGAGATGTTCCATTGACCCGCCATCGACAGTAATTGAATCGATATCGATATCGTCGGAATCATAATACATACCGAGTGATGTGGCTGCCAGTTCCTCATCATTGAAAAGTGTCACCTCGACCGGAAATGCGATTGGATTAAAAGGATCCGGGTCTATCTGCAGTGATTCGACCCTGACCGTGTCCGGAATTCCCGGATCATCGGCCATAGCCGGCAAAGCCAGCCATAAAAAGATTAAAAATACCATTGAAAAAATAAGTGCTTTCCCATGCATTGCTACACCTCCTGCATAAAAACTTCCATGTAAAAAAGTGGTCCACTTCGCCTGTAATTATATTCTGGAAAGGAAACCCAGGTATTTACACCTGTTAAGTAAAATATGATCCGGTAGTAATATGGAAATTAGGAATATATTTGTCAAGTTATATTTGGGTTAGCAATAAACGGACCGCTCAAGAAACCTAAAGCAGATGTTTACAGGTGGCGCGCAAGGCTATGCAGTGAAACGGTTTTGATCAATTACTCCTTGCGCGTACGTCGGGAATTTTTACGTTTGCGCTTTTTGGCTTGAAGCACCTTGCGCTTTTGAGCCTGCTCTTCCTCTTTGATCTTTTCGACCTCATGGTAAAGCAGTTTTTCAAGGGAATGATCGGTCAGCTCAAAATCCATCAGGGCGTGCTCGAAAACTTCGTCCAGTTTTTCGACCAGGATGAACTCCATATCTTCAAGTATCTGCTGTGGCATTTCCTTGATATCTTTTTCGTTGTCACGGGGCAGAATTACCTTGAAGATACCTGCCCGATGAGCGGCGGCGATTTTTTCTTTTATTCCCGAAACCGCCAGGACTTTACCGCGCAATGAGACCTCGCCGGTTAGTGCTATATCATTGGCGATCGGCCGATCGGACATCAAAGAAGCGATCACGGTAGAAATAGTCACTCCAGCCGAGGGACCATCCTTGGGAATCGCACCTGAAGGGAAATGAATGTGAATATCATAGTTTACGAAATCGTTGTAGTCGATGCCGAGCATCTCCGCGCGAGCACGTACATAGGAATGCGATGCCTGGATCGACTCTTTCATGACTTCGCCCAGTGATCCGGTGAAGATAACCCCACCCGCACCACGCATCTTGATACCCTCGATCAGCATAATATCCCCGCCCGAGCCTGTCCATGCCAGGCCGTTGGCGACGCCGATTTCGGGGTTGCTCTCGATCATTTCAGGGATGTAGACCGGGGGACCGAGGTAAGTCTCGAGATTTTTAATCGTAATTCGAATTTTGCGCTTACGTTTGTTGACCGCCAGCTGACGTGAAACCTTGCGGCAGATCAACTCGATCTCGCGTTTGAAACCGATCAAGCCGGATTCAAGCGTGTAGTGACGGATTATCCGGCGCAGGGCTTCGGCTGTAAAAGTAAGGGTGCCTTCTTTTAAGTTGTGAGCACGACAGAGCTTTGGAATGATGAATTTCTGACCGATCTCGATCTTTTCAGAATCGATATAGCCAGTGAATTCGATCACCTCCATCCGCTCAGTAAGCGGTGCAGGGATCTCGTCCAATGCTTCCACGGTGGTGATGAAAATCGCCCGTGAGAGATCGAACGGCAAACCGACATAGGCATCGATAAATGACTTATTCTGCTTCGGATCAAGAATTTCAAGCATCGCCAGAGGCAGTGACATACTGCTCGAATACATCGACATCTTATCGATATCATCGACGATCACGACCGGATTGGCACTCTTCCTTTCAACCAGCGCGCGCATGACATTACCCGGCATCGCCCCCAGGAAAGTACGCATATCGCCTTTGATATCCTCGACCAGCGAAATCCCTGCGGCATTGATTGTAATCACCTCGCGTCCCAACGCCCGCGCGATTGCATTGGCCAGAGAACTCTTACCGGTACCGGGAGGGCCACACAGGCACAAGATTGGACTGCGTATCTGCGCGGTCAGCTTGCGCACCACGAGATATTCAATGATGCGGTCTTTGATCCGGCGAGGGCCGTAATATTCGCGATCGATCAAATCTTCTATCTTTTTTAGATTATCCTCATCTTCGGTACACTTGTTCCATGGCAGGCTCAAAAGAAGCTCGATATAGCCCTTGGTTGCGCCATATTCAGCGGAAGCTATCGACAGTAGTTTCATGCGCTCGATCTCGAGGTTAATCCTGTCCTTGACATAGGACGGAAGACTCACCATGTTGTCCAGCTTATCCTTAAAGTAACGGATTAAGCGTTCCTCGGGATCTTCTTCTCCCAGTTCACGATGGATCTGCTTCAACTGCTCCCGCAAAAACAGTTCGCGACGGCTTTTGCTGATCGATTGCTTAACTTTCGTATCCAATTCCGCCTGGATTTCGAGGGTCTTAATTTCATCCTCAATAGCCTTCTTAAGAATCGACATCCGCTCGACGGGATTGGGAGCTTCCAGGATGCTCTGCTTAATTGCCAGAGGTACATGCAGGTTGGAGACGATACAGTCACAGAAATATCCCGGTTCACGGGTTGACTTTTCCGCGATATTCAGTATTTCACCCGAATACGAGGGATCAGCGAGGGTCAGCTGTTTTAACTGGGTGACGATTTCGGAATAAACCTGGCGCGGAATTTTGCTTTGTGTCTTAGTTTCCCCGATATCTTCATAATATGCTATAAAATAAGGTTCCTCGAGTATAAAACGATCGACTTTGACACGCTTGACGCCTTCGAACGTTACACTCAGGATATCATCGGAGATCTTGTTGATTTTGACTATTCGGGAGAGCATCCCAACCGGATAGACATCATCGACACCTGCTTCCTCCGGTTGCTCCGGTTTTTTTATCAATACCAGGATGATTTCACGACCGCCGTCCTGGTTATCGAGAATCAGATTTAGTGACCGGCGACGGTTGATCTGAAAAGTACCGATACATTTTGGATAAAGTACCTGTGTGCGAACCGGAAGTACCGGGAGCGCGTCTTTTTTTTGATTTTCCTGCATAATCCCCTGAAATCTATTCGGATGACCTTGCCCGGATTGACCACCGGAATTCAGCCTTTTGTATCACCTGAGCATTATCGTCCGCTTCATGTTTCCGGACCTGATGAATGTTCCTACTCATTTGTTATCGGAAAGTTTGTAGAACTGGCAAGCCCGACTGCCTAAAAATTCCAGATTTCAGGCAAATTTGTCGTGATTTATCAAGCACAGGCCTTGATAGTTTCAAGCTGGTTGATAAGCTCCTTGATTTCGAAGTCCGGCAGACGACGCAGGTTTTCAAAATTGAACGATATCTGGTTCGGTTCCAGGTTGAGACGGTAGAATCCGCTACGATTATTTTCGAGAACCTTACGGTCGCGATTCAGTCCGAGTTCTTTCTTGAGGTTGTAAATATAACGCGCCTGGTTAAATCCGGGTTCGAGATCCTCTTTGTGAAGCCAACCGGATTTATCGGTCAATCGGGCGCAGGCCAGCTTGGCTAAGTATTTGAAGCTCTTTAAAGTCAACGGGAAGCGACGACGCGCGAACCTGACCGTAAGACGGTCGCGGTTGTATTCGGCTTCAAAAAACAGTTCATGATCTCCCCTCAGGTTCATATTATCCTCCTCACTTTCGAGTGATTTTTTATTCTGATCCAGTTTCTCTCTCAATTTTGAGGTTTTATCAATCCCTATCAAAAGTTCGAGCTGATCAGCGGGAAATGTCATCAAGCCGGAGCGGTTGTAGATCTTTCGCGAATAGAGAAGCATTAGCTCCGCCCTGTTTAAAATATTGCCCGCGATTTTGAACAATGGTCGTAAATGATAGGGCAATCCGTTCTGGAGAGCGAATGCGAGACGGCGAAAAAACCTGTGCAAGTATCGCGGTCCCCGGATGACCCTGCTGATTGCGGCCAGGCTCTCGGCCAGCCAGGAAGCGGTCTCGGAGACATTTAGAATAGCCCCCGTCATGATCCGGAAACGCATCTCCAGATCATCGAGAGCCTCGCCCCGACACCATCGCAGAAGCGCACCGCAGATGATAATCCGTGACAGCGCGTTTTTGTCGCAAAGTTCCGGACGTGAATAGACCTGCTCGAGGCTAAATCCTTCAACCAGACCATGTGATTTCAAATCATCCTGAATCTGCTTCAGCCTGACATCCTCAAGCCGACCATGTACACTGAAACGAGCACGATCGGTCATCTCACCGGAAGTGACCAGCTCATACAG
>WJMC01000063.1 GCA_014728145.1 Candidatus Zixiibacteriota bacterium
CGGCGCATCTCCACTTTCCCGAAAGCATATTTCGTCGCCGCTTCCTGAGCGGTCATAGCCTGGATAGTCACCCGGCATCGTCTGCGACCATGCTCCAGGTAAGTCAATAGCTCATCTTTTGAGTAAACCCTCTCGGGCATTACTCCGGCCGGATCGAGTTCCTCCAGCCCGAACGGTTGCGGTGGTTTGAAACCCTCGATCGAACCATACAGATAACAGTCCAGCCAGAACAGAGTATGGTATGCCATGTACCAGAATTCATGTTTCTCACTCTTATCAGCCCAGAGATCATCGGGACATTCGATGATCGCGTTTTTGAGCATATCGATAGCCGCCCCGAACTGGCTCCAGACTATTTCCTTGAATATCTTCTCGTTCATTACTACCACCTTATAAATTTAACTATTGTAGTTTCAAAGCTCGGACAGAATAAAAAATCAATCGAAAATAATCGGGATAAATACCGCAACCAAAAGTGCTGTATTCATTGCTTCCACAGCTTCTTTTGCAGCACTTGCGGTCAAGCTACCTTCAGAGATCTGCTTAATCCGATCTTCTCTGGCCTTCAAATCATTTTTGTCGAACTTCTGATGCAACAGGTGAGTTTGATTCGCCAGCGCAACCAGGACGGCATCGCGCGGATCGACATTGGAATCAACGGAGAAAATCGCATTGCGTAATCTTTCGACTATTTCTCGTTCAGGCTCCGGATCGAGTTCGGGATAAATCTTGCGATTGAACAGAAGCAGAATCTTGTCCTCATCAGCTCTAAGTATTCCTCTTTGAACAAGTCTGTGCGCTGTCCGATGAACCAGCTTTTTCAGCGTAGCCAGATGTTCGATCCACTCTCCAAGCGTCTGTTCTCGTTTAGATTTCGCAATTTTTGAAAGCGCTTCATCCAGAATTTCGTCATGCAGGGTACTTGGATCGAGCAGGCGAATTTTCTGTTTTTCATCTTCTGCCGGGAGCAACTCGATCCGCTTATTGAGCATCAATTCGGTCATGATCGCGGCCGCCAGCGGATACTCGATCGACTCCGAAGCCGCCACAGTCCCGCTTTCTTCTTTCAAGGCCAGAAGCATAAATTCTTCATAAAGCTTAAGATCGTATGACATATAAGTCCCTGCTTATAGTTTTTTGAAGTATTTACGAAATTGAACAGGTACAGTTTCACAATTCCCGGCGGTTGGAGATAGCCTGCGAGAGGGTGGTGTTGTCGGCATATTCCAGATCGGAGCCAACCGGAAGACCGCGCGCGATCCGGGTCACACGAACACCTATTGGTTTGATCAGCTTGGTCAGAAACGAGGCGGTGGCTTCACCTTCGACATTGGGATTGGTGGCGATGATGACCTCGGACACATCACCCCGCAGACGCTCGATCAGTTCTTTGGCGTGAATCTGTTCCGGCCCGACACCATCCAGGGGAGAAAGCACACCGCCCAGCACATGATAGAGACCGTTGTACTCCCCGGTTCGTTCCAGGGCCCACAGGTCGGAAGCCTCTTCGACCACGCAGATCACTTCCTGCTGACGCCTGGCCGACTGGCATATCGCGCACGGGTCATCTTCGGTGATGTTGAAACAGATCGAGCAGGGACGCACTTTCTCGCGCGCGTTCATGATTGCCTCGGACAGTTCCAGGACGTTCTTTTTATCCTGTTTCAGAATCCAGAACGCAAGCCTCTGGGCAGTCTTTCGCCCTATCCCGGGCAGACGCGAGAGCTCCCGGATCAATTTTTCTAAGGTTTGTGAGGATGACAGCATCGATGCTTACATCAAACCGCTCAGGCCGGGTATGTTGAGGCCTCCAGTGATCTCATCCATCTTCTCAGAAGCCAGATCCGAAGCCGCCTTCTGGGCCTGGTTGACAGCCGCCACGATCAAATCCTGAAGCATCTCGACATCATCAGGATCAACCACTTCCTTGTCGATCACGATTTCGACCAGCTCCTGGCGACCGTTGGCGACAGCTTTGACCATACCGCCCCCGGCAGTACCTTCGACTCTTTCCTCGGCCAGCTGTTCCTGCACCTCGGCCATCCTGGCCTGCATCTTCTGGACCTGCTTCATCATGTTGCCGAAACCCTTAGCCATTACCGTCTCCTTTATTTCTACGGTTCACTTTTACCGATTTAACTTCACCGCCGATTTTGTCGACGATCTTTTTCAATTCCGGTTTCCTCTCGAGCAATTCCTCGGCGCTGATATCGTTGGCGTCATTGCGATCATCCCCCCCGGAGGGTGCCTTGTTCCTGTCGACTTTAAATTTCAAGTTGAGCTTCCGGCCAAAAACCGATTCCATGTGCTGTTCCAAAATCCTGCGATGCTCCATACGTTCGAAAATCTGCGGGTAAGACGTAC
Organism: Candidatus Zixiibacteriota bacterium; assembly: GCA_014728145.1. Lineage (NCBI taxonomy): Bacteria > Pseudomonadati > Candidatus Zixiibacteriota > Candidatus Zixiibacteriota bacterium. The sequence goes on from WJMC01000063.1 coordinate 2,365, forward strand.
CGTTGGCGGCAAAAGTCAACTCGGCTTCCTTCTCCGATAGACGGGTCAATTCACCCGAACCCAGCATCTCCCCCAGTATCCTCTGGTCTGCTTTTACCCGTCTGATAAAATCGATCCAGGTCGCCGGACGCACCTCGACCGGCACAGCCCCGGCCGACGACTGCGGAGAAGCGGGCTCATCCGGATTAGCGGAAGCTTGCCTGGAACTACCGGAGTTCAAGTTATCCTTAGCATGTGCTGATGGCTTCGGCTTAATCTGCCTGGCGCGCGAGACTTGTTGCGAATTAGAGTCAGAAGCTGATTTAAACGAAGCTGAGCCGGAAGAAGCGGTGGATTCGCCGGAAGTCAACTGGCCGAGTTTGTCCAGAACCTGTTCGAGAGTAACCGAGGACTCCATCTTCACCAGCCTGAGCATGGCCACCTCGAAATAGAGAGCCGGGTCTGCTCCCGCTTTGAGATCAGCGCGGAGCTCGGACAGCATACGGATCACACGGAAGATATCGTTGTCGGTGAAGCCGTCTTTTAAAGCCATATATTTTTTCTGGAAATAATCCGAAACTGCCAGGTAATCTGTGGCCTTTTGCGCGGTGTTAACGATCAGGAGCTTGCGGAAGTGTTCCTGCATATCCTCGATGAACTGGTTGATATCGATCCCGCCGGTAATCATCCGCTCGATCAGATCAAGCGTTTTGTTGACATCTTTTTCGAGCACGCAGGAGGTCAATTCGAAAATCAAATCAAGGTCGACCAACCCCAGTGATTCAGCGATCAATTTACGCGAGATACGACCTTCGGCAACCGCTATCACCTGTTCAAAAATCGAGAGCGAATCGCGCATCGAACCATCACCCTTCTGGGCAATCAAAGCCAGGGCGTCCTCGTCGATTTCAATCTCCTCCATTTGCGCCAGCTTGCCGAGGTAAGCCGTCAGTTCGCTAAACGGTACGCGCCTGAAATCATAGCGCTGGCATCGGGATAAAATCGTGGCCGGAAGCTTCTGCGGTTCGGTGGTGGCAAAGATGAAAATCACATGGGCCGGCGGTTCTTCGAGTGTTTTTAGAAGCGCGTCGAAAGCATTGGCCGAGAGCCTGTGGACCTCATCGATGATGTAAATCTTGTAATTGCCGGCCGCCGGCGTGTAACGGGCATTATCGCGCAGGTCGCGGACATCGTCTACACCCGTATGCGAGGCGGCATCGATTTCGATCACATCCAGCGAAGAGCTGGCCGTGATCTGCTGACAGTTAAGGCATTCGTTACAAGGTTCAGGTGTGGGACCCTGTTCACAGTTCAAGGCTTTGGCGAGTACCCGGGCGGTAGTCGTTTTGCCGGTACCGCGCGTGCCGGTGAACAGGTAAGCATGAGAGAAACGTTTCTGCCTGATCGCGTTCTGGAGCGTTTTTGTGATATGCTCCTGCGCGACCACATCCTCGAATCTCTGCGGTCGATATTTACGAGCCAGAACCAGGTATGACATAAATTTATATATCCGGATTAGAAATTTACCCGTGCACCCGCTATCGGCCCCGCAAGCGCGGACCGTCAGCCCCAGCCAGCTCAGGTCAAGCAACCCCGTATCACATCCAGGGAGCTTCTTACCGCTGCTACCTTCCGGTCCTGACGGGGTTCAGAAACTATGGATTGCACGGGACCTGACCATCAACACCGCTTAAGACTTTCGCCCCGGCCGCTGACAGGCCTCTAGCGGGAATTCAGCCCCGGTATAGCGGATTCCGGGTACAGGGCACCGCTAGCTCCCCACTTAGCACGGAAAAAATTTTATGGAGCAGAGCGGGCTCGAACCGCCGACCTGTACGTTGCGAACGTACCGCTCTCCCAGCTGAGCTACTGCCCCATCGCAAACCCATATCTAACAATTTACTGCATCTAAATCAAGCGATATTTTTACGCTCCGAATAAAACAGCGTAACCACCCCGGCAAAGATCAAAAGCGCGCCATAGATCGTCGTTTCGGGCGGAATTTCCTTGAATATAAGCCAGGCATAAAAGCTCGCTCCAACAGGTTCACCCAATATCGAAGTTCCCACCAGGTAGGCACGCATCTGCTTCAGAGCCCAACTGTAAAGCGTATGGCCTAAAACCGTCGGAATCAGTCCCAGACAGAGAAGCCAGATATGTTGCCTGAGAGGAAAATCGTAGCTGAAATCGGAGAATATCAAAACACCCGCAAGCAGAAACAGGGCCGAACTGGCATATACTATCTGCACATAAGCCAGATTCGCCACCCGCTGGCGGACCTGTCGTCCCAGAAAAAGGTAAATCGCGACACAGACAGCACCCGCAATCGCCAAAAGATCGCCCTTGATATAGTCACCGGTGAACCTGAGATCGCCCAGACCTATCACGATTGCTCCTGAAAGAGCCAAAAGTATGGCCAGAATCGACGTACCCCGAACTTTCTCAGAAGTGAACAGCATCGAAAACAACACCAGAAAGATCGGCTGGGTAGTCACAAGGACAGTCGAACTGGCAACCGTAGTGTAAAACAGCGATGAGATCCAGGTGCCAAAATGGAGTGCCAGGATAAACCCGATAAAGACCATCATTAAAAAGTCCCTGCGGCTGATCCCGATAAAGATCTTTTTGGCCCGTATCAGGCTGACTGGCAGAAGCAGAGCAGTCGCCCAGGCCATGCGGTAAAACGAGATCAGAAGCGGGTCGATCCCATCGCACCAGCGTATAAAAATCGCCGCCCATCCGACCGACAGCATGGCCAGAAAAAGAATTGAAAATGCGTAATTAACCTGCACCGGGTTAAATTACGGATTCCCCCTTTTAAAACAAGCTAAAAAGCTTGCAGAGCCCCCTGCCGCGAAGCGGCTGTTTGATTTCCGCAATTTGCGGGCGATCTATAATATCGTGTTTACTTCTTAATAAACTTCGGATCATCAAATGATACCGACTGCAACTCCTTGACTACATTCTTCTGGATCTTTTTCCAGAACGGAATCATGGCACTCGAGGTCTTCTGGGTTCCCAGGCCGTCAGCGCCCTCTTCCAGGCTGAGACTGACATGGACTTCGCCCTGCATCGCCTCAATCACGTTCAGGAAGTTGATCTTTGACCTGTCAGTTGCCAGGGTGTAACCACCCGTGACGCCCTGGAAGGATTTCAGAAATCCCGCCCGGCACAACTCTTTGAGGATCTTGGCCAGAAAATCACGCGGGATACCCTCGGCCTCTGCGATTTCAGAAATCGAAGATCTCTTGCCATCCGGCTGGTTAACCAGATAGGTCACTGCTCTTAAGGCATAATCAGACTTACGAGATATCTGCATTGGTAAACCTTTCCATAAAATGTTTATACCCTTGAGTCCTATTTACAAACTCAGCCTCGTATATCTATAATACTACTTTTTAAAGTATAACACAATAGTTTTTCGCAGGTTTCATAAAATATTACAAAAACAGTTATATTTAACCCCGGCAACTACCACACAACACGTCAACTCTTTATATTTTAATGGATTACGCCTCACGCCACAGATCGGACCGCCCCCAAAAAAAATGGCGCCGGGAATAAACGGACAGCTTCAATACCGGGGAAGGATATCTATGCTACCGAGGGGCGCCGGGGAGCTTTGATTACTTTGCCGGCTTTCAAACAGGATGAGCAGACCCTGATGCGTTTGATTTTGGTGCCGACTTTGGCCCGGACTCTATGAAGATTCGGGTTAAACCTGCGATTGGTCAGGTTATGGGCATGGGAGACGTTATGACCGAACATCGGCCTCTTCCCACAGATATCGCAAACTTTCGCCACTTTTTCCTCCTCAAATAAAACCGGATAATAAACAAATCGATCTCCAATGGCAAGCAAAATCTTACCAGCCGACGATCTGTTCCAGGTTTTTATTGAGTTTATCAATTATTTGTTCGAAATCTTTTTTCTTGTTCTTCTCTTTTTCGACCACTTCCCTGGGTGCCTGGCGCACGAACTCCATATTGCCCAGTTTCTTGGTGGTCTTTTCGAGCTGTTTCTTAACTTTTTCGAGCTCTTTGTCGATTCTCTTTTTTTCCGTGTCGATATCAATCAACCCGGCCAGCGGGATATAGATTTCCGCCCCGCGGATGACTGCTGATGCCGACTGTGAAGGCCTTTTGATATCCTGGCCGACAAACAGGTTTTCGATCCGGGCCAGGTTGCGGATATAATCAGAATAATCTTCAATCACGGTCAACAGGTCACCGTTATCTATACGGATATAGACATCGGCACGCTTGGAGGGCGGAACATTCATTTCCGCCCGAGTGGATCGGATTGTCGAGACGACATGCTGAATCGAGTCCATTTTTTTCTCAAGATGTTCATCGATCAGGCTCTCGTCGGCTTCGGGAAACTTCTGAGTAGTAATCGTCTGCCCGGAATCATCCGCCATTTCACGCACACGATGCCAGGTTTCCTCGGTCAAAAACGGCATATAGGGGCTTAAAAGCCTGAGAATATTATCGAGCACATAGGCCAGCACATTACGCACCGCTGCCTGCTGATCGGCATTGTCGGAATCATACAGACGGGGCTTGGAGAGTTCCACAAACCAATCGCAATAGTCGCGCCAGATGAAGTCGTAGAGATTCTTGGCCGCCGCCGACAGACGGAAGCGATCCAGATTCCTGCGGACATCCCGGATAGTAGCGTTCATACGCGACAGGATCCAGCGGTCGATCAGGTCGAGATGCTGATCATTTATAATCCGTTCGAAATTCTCGGCCGAAAATTCCTCGCCCAGATTCATCCGCACAAAACGCGCCGCGTTCCAGAGCTTGTTGCCGAAATTGCGTCCCAACTCGAATGTATTGAACGTGATACAGGGATCCTGCCCCTCCGGTGTTGCCAGAAGCAGTGAGATCCTGAGGCTGTCTGCCCCGTATTCCTTGATTACATCGCGCGGGTCGATTCCATTACCGAGCGATTTGGACATCTTGCGCCCCTGCCCGTCCCGCACTGTGCCATGGATGTAAACATCGTTAAATGGAATTTCGCCCATGAACTTATAACCAGCCATGACCATCCGGGCGACCCATAAAAATATGATTTCCGAAGCTGTAAAAAGTGATTTGGTCGGATAAAAACGTTTAAGATCGGCAGTCTCTTCCGGCCATCCAAAAGTGGAAAACGGCCACAGCCACGAAGAGAACCAGGTATCCAGGACATCCTCGTCCTGATGAAAATCAGTTGATTCACATTCCGGGCACTTTTCAGGATCATGTTTGGAAGCCCAGACATGACTGCAGTCGTCGCAATAATAGATCGGAATCCTGTGACCCCACCAGAGCTGGCGAGAAATGCACCAGTCGCGGATATTTTCCAGCCAGTGCAGGTAGGTCTTGGACCAGTAATCGGGATGAAATCGGAGTTCACCCGACTTGACGGCGTCGATCGCCGGCCTGGCCATCGGTTTCATTTTGACATACCACTGGGTTGTCAAATATGGTTCTATGATCTCATGACACCGGTAACAGGTACCGGCCGAGACCTGGTAATCCTGCGTGTCGTTCAAATGACCTTTTTTGTCGAGTTCAGCCACGACCGCTTTACGCCCTTCGCGACGGTCGAGACCCTTGAATTTTCCGGCATTCTCGTTTAAGCGAGCGTCAGGGGTAAAAATATTTACGCGCGGCAGATCGTGTCTCTGGCCGATTTCAAAATCATTGGGATCGTGGGCCGGTGTAACCTTCAGAACACCGGTACCGAATTCGGGGTCGATATAATCATCGGCCACGATCGGAAGTTCACGCTCCAGGATCGGCAGAATCGCGGTCTTGCCGACATATTTTTGATATCTCTTATCAGACGGATTGACGGCCAATGCGGTATCACCCAGCATCGTCTCCGGACGGGTGGTCGCAACCGTCAGGTAACTGTCGGTGCCTTTGACTTTATAGCGGACATACCAGAGATGAGAGGAGAATTCTTCGTGTTCGACCTCGTCATCGGAAAGCGAGGTCAGACAGCGCGGGCACCAGTTGGTGATATATTCGCCACGGTAAATCAGTTTCTCCTCGTACAGGCGTATAAAAACCTCTTTGACCGCCTCGGAAAGTCCCTCATCCATTGTGAAACGCGCTCTCTCCCAGTCACAGGAACAGCCGATCTGCTGGAGCTGGTTGATGATATTCTGGTACTTCTCATCCTTCCAGGCCCAGACCCGTTCGAGAAACTTCTCACGGCCGACCTTCTGACGGCTGGTACCTTCCTTGACCAGTTCCTTTTCCACCTTGACCTGGGTGGCGATTCCGGCATGGTCGGCACCGGGAAGCCATTCAGCCTCGAAACCGTCCATCCGTTTCCAGCGGATCATGATATCCTGCAGGGTGTTATTGAGCGCATGCCCGAGATGCAAAACATCAGTGACATTGGGCGGGGGAATCACGATCGAATAGGCCGGACGCCCGTCGTCTTCAGCGGTAGCATGAAATATCCCCTGCTTGCGCCAGTAGTCGTACCACTTGTTCTCGGACTTATGCGGGTTGTACTGTTTAGGTATATCCACCATCTTTCTTTCCCAGTCAAAAAATTTCGACCTGATATGTTACATAAAATTCAGGTTTTGTCAAGAATTACTTAATTCGGGCTTTGACTAATCAAACTGCGTCTGTATATTCCACAAATATCGGTAAAGTTGCTAAAATATATTAACTTTGGGACTGAAAATGTCAAACTTCGATGAACTTGTCAGGATTATGAAAACCCTTCGATCTCCCTCCGGATGTCCCTGGGATTTGAAACAGACCCACTCAAGCCTGGTTCCTTACCTGCTCGAGGAAACTTACGAAGTCATTGAAGCTATTGAAAATAACCAGGCGGACAGGATGGCGGAGGAACTCGGCGACCTGCTTTTGCAGATTGTCTTTCACGCCCAGGTAGCCTCCGAGGATGGTCGCTTCGATATCGAGGATGTGGCCGCATCTATAAACAAAAAACTGATCCACCGCCATCCCCATATTTTCAAACAGAAACAGGACCTCAGCCCGGAAGAAGTTACCCAGAACTGGGAACAACTCAAGCTGGCCGAGAAAAAAGGACACAGGAAATCAGCCCTGGATGGTATCCCGAAAGTCCTGCCGGCGCTTTTAAAAGCATTCCGGCTCCAGCAGAAGGCTTCTCGATTCGGATTCGACTGGGAGAATTCGGAACAGGTCTATGAAAAGGTCGGCGAAGAAATGGAGGAACTAAAAGAAGCTCTGGATGCCTCCGATCACGACCAGATCGAGGAAGAAATCGGCGATCTGCTGTTCTCAGTGGTAAACCTGGCACGATTTCTCGAAATCGACCCTGAAAGCTCCCTTGCCCGTACAAATAAAAAGTTTCTGGACCGTTTTCTGTACGTCGAGAAAAAACTGGCAGAACAGGGCAGATCTCTTTCAGATTCAGACCTGGCCGAGATGGACGCGCTCTGGGATGAGTCCAAGAGCTTAATGAAAAAGGAGTCTTGATTATGAAATATATCGTGATCTCGTTAATAGTTCTAAGTTTAGTGGCAGTTTCCTGCCAGACCGATGATGAACCTGAAACGGTGCAGGAACTTATCCAGAAACGTCAGCAGGAAGAAGCCCGGAGAGCCGCCAATAAAGTCGAAGAGGAACTGGTCAAAGAGCCTCCGGTGACACTCGCCGAGGTCGAGGAAGGTTCCTGTGTGGAAGCGGCGCTCAAGTTTGCCACCGCCCTGGCCGAGGCCGATTCCGCCACAATGATGGCATACTCTACCGACACTATCCATTACCTGGTGCGGGCTATGTTCATGAATGAACCGATGATCGAACAGATCAAACAGCAAAAACAGATGGGATTCGCGATCAAGTCGGCCAGCAAAGTCACCAATCAGGGTAATGATACCGAGTGCAGGGTATGTATTACCGCCGCTTTCCGGGGTGAAGAGGACGAGGACTGCAGTTTCTATGTCATAAAAACTGACGGTCAATGGAAGGTCAATAATTTCGGTTCACCCGCAAATCAATAAAGTATTGCTTGAACATTATCGGACCCGGATCGTTATAGTTTACAAAGGCACTTGCTGTACCATTTAACCAGATGACAGAACGTCACTCAAACCTGGAGGTGCAGCATGGGAAAAAACCCATTACATCTGTTTTCCTTTCTCGCAGGATTACTACTGATTCCGATCGCGATCACGCATGCGGAATCGATGGTTTTTCCTGACCAGCCCGCCGATTTTGTCACTACCCCGGTCGGCCAGGATGTCGAGGTCGCATTCGGCGACAGCCTGGTAGTTACCTTCGACAGCGTCGCGGTCGAAGGCCAGACCGAACTCGTCACTCTCACCAGCGGACCACCGCTTCCACTCGAATTCGCTTCGTTTCCCCTCGATTCTGATTCGCGCTACTACCGTATGGCCAGTTCGGCATCATACTATGACAGCATCGAAATCTGTATCGCTTACGACCAGGATGTTTTCATCGGCGGGGAAACCGGTCTGGGGATGCTCTACCTCGACGATGGCAGATGGCGCGAAATAGCCATATCTGTCGACACGATTCAGAATACAATCTGCGGTAAAGCGCGCTCTCTGTCGACTTTCCTGATCGGCCAGACCTTTATGTGCGGTGATGCCAACAGCGATCTGAGCGTCGATGTCTCCGACGCGGTGTATATTATCAACTATGTCTTCGCCGGGGGCTCGATCCCTCTGCCGCTCGAATCAGCCCAGGTGAACTGCGATGACCTGATCGATGTCTCCGACGCGGTCTACCTGATCAATTTCGCTTTTGCCGGCGGGAATATGCCCTGCCATGACTGCGATGATGGAATCGAACGAATCGTAATCACCGACCAGACAGGATTCGACTGGGACGTCACCCATGCTTACTGGCAGTACGATCTTGATCCCGACAATTATAATTTTGGTCTTGGACCGTACGCTTTCACGCCAATCATCAACCCGGCTTTCCTGAAGCCCGGAGATGTCGGCTACCCGGCCCCCCATGAGACCTTCCGTGTAATCGGCACAACTGTCAATGGAAACTCACGGGCTTACCGGGTCCAGGATCTGACCAGCGTCGAGACCGCCAACGACACGATCACAAATGAAGCTTTGCTGGTCGCCTACTGACCGCTTCGTGATGTGTCTGTCGTGAACAGACGAAATATCGAGGACCAGACCCTGACTTTCTCCCCTTCCGGCTGGACTTATAATTACACATTCGTTCTGTGGGATTATGAAACCGGGAGTATGTGGCTTCCAGTCAATTGTGATTGCGGACCGCCATTTACCAAACTGGAAGTTTCCCATCAACCGGCGGAAACCGAGAACAGGCAGTTCCGCTGTATATCCGGGGAGCATGCCGACCGGATGCTGGCCGAGTTTCCGTTGACCGTCACCACCTGGAGCGATTGGGTCAATGACCATCCCCAGTCTTGGCTGATGGATCCGTACAACAACAAATAACGGGAATGATGCCCAACGACCTCTCCGTAAGCGGTGTCATCAGCCTCATTTATTCCAGAGGACTGATGTTCCATCCAGAAACCCCGGTTGAGTGCCATCCGGGGTTTTGTTGTGCAAAACAGCATCGAACTAAAAACAATCTCACTAACAGAACGGTATTCTTGTCCCCTGGTATATATGAATTTATTCATCACTAATTATTTTTATAACATTTA
>WJMC01000064.1 GCA_014728145.1 Candidatus Zixiibacteriota bacterium
ATATCCTTGACCGTGATCATCCCCTTCAGGTGACCCTCGTCATCGACAATCAACAGTTTCTCGATCCTGTTTTTATGAAGCAGGTCCTTGGCTTCTTCCAAATCCGTACCGGGTGGCACAGTGATCAGGTTTTCTTTCGTCATTACATCGCGGATCTTGAGATTCAGATTGCGATGAAACCTGAGATCGCGGTTGGTCAGTATTCCGACCAGCTTCTCACCTTCTGTGATCGGGATACCCGAAATCGAGAAACGTTCCATGAACTCGAGCGCTTTACCGATCACCTCATTGGGAGGTAACGTGATCGGGTTTACGATCATGCCGGACTCGGAGCGTTTGACCTTGTCGACCTCGGCCGACTGTTCCTCGATCGATAGGTTTTTGTGGATAAATCCGAGACCTCCATGGCGCGCCAAAGAAATCGCCAGCTCCGCCTCGCAGACGGTGTCCATGGCGGCCGCCACGATCGGGATATTCAGATCGATACCCTTGACCAGACGGGTGCTGACATCGGTCTGCTTCGGAAGCACCCTGCTTTTAGCCGGCACCAGCAGGATATCATCGAATGTCAACGCTGTACCGATGATTTTATCGCTCATCTCAGTCTTCCCCCATCCAGGTCAGAATCCGTCCGCAGGAATCGCAGGTGAGCAGCCGATCACCTTTTTTGATCTCCTGGATCAGGTGTGGCTCAAGTTGCTTGAAACAGGCACCGCAGGCGCGTTTCTTGACAGCCACCACAGCCATCCCGCCCCTCCCGCGGCGAATCCGTTCGTAAACCGACAGCACCTTACGCGGGATCTTGGCCAGGACATCACTGCGCTCAGCTTCCTTGATTTCCTTTTTCTCACCGATCGAATCGACCTGTGCCTGGAGCATCTGGAGCTGATCTTCATTGGTTTTCTTTATATCATCGCACTTGGTTTCGTACTCTTCGACCTTGGTAGTAAGCTCCTCGATTTCACCCATCAGCATCAGGCTCTTGTCCTCGCCCGATGAAATGGTTTCCTTGGCCTTGTCGATTTCCTTGACCAGAGCGTCGTACTCCTTGTTGGTCTTGATCGAGAGCATCTGCTCCTGGTACTTTTCGAGGGCTTCCTTGTTGGTGGCAACTTCCAGCTCGCGGTTTTTAAGCTCCAGTTTAGCCTCAGAAAGCCGGTCCTTAAAATCGGTGGACGATTCAAAACACTCCTCGATCTCCTTTTTCAGATTCTCCATCATATCGGGGATATAATCTTTCGAACGTTCCAGCTCACCAATATAATAATCGATTTCCTGAAGCTTCAGTAGCAGCTCAATGTCTTTCTGCATGCCCTTCTCCATCTCTGTGGAAATAAAAAATGCACCCGGCCCGCGGGCGCATTAACAGGTTTCTGCCAACTATAAAAAACGAACAGTAATTGATATCCAGACAAGCTTTAGCGGTTGACACCGACTGTAACCTCTATCGCTTAAGTTTTCAAATCATGGGCAATACAGGATTCGAACCTGTGACCTCTCGGATGTGAACCGAACGCTCTAACCAACTGAGCTAATTGCCCATCGACAACTAAATGGGCCCAGCAGGACTTGAACCTGCGACCCACTGATTATGAGTCAGTTGCTCTAACCAACTGAGCTATGGGCCCCGTATAATCCAGTATACTATACAATTACATTTTTCAAGTCAAGCACAAACTCGATGGATTTTCATACCTGTTTTTTAAAACAGGCCGTTGCCGAAGTAGTTTATCTAAAATCCAAACCGAGCGTTATTTTCCCTGTTTTCATCCACTCTATTGAACCGGAAAAGCACTAACACGTGGCCAGCTTTTTCTGAAGTGCGGAGTTTATCGCGCGTCTGGCGATTTCGCGTTCTATATTGCAGACTTCCATCAGCTTGTCCACCGCCTGGTCCACGAACTCCAAAAAGCGATTATCGGGATAGCGGCGCACGAGATCATCGGTGATTTCATCCGCCAGTTGAGCGATCCACTGCGCGTAACGGCGATGTTTTTCGACTTCCAGAAGGGGTGCCAGGTAGGTTTTTCCCAGCCAGGCCACGATTACGCCCAGAAGCGCAAAAACTCCGCTTTTCAAAGACAACCATTCAAACATTGTAACCTCCTCGTTGATTACCAGGACAACTGCCAGCCCGCCTGATCGGGTACTTTCACACGACGGCGCGCGATTCTGCCGTTGTCGTAATAAACCATGAATTCATATTCGCTTCCCGACGGTTCCAGGAGCTGATTGGAGTACAGGTCCATCTCCCAGTATCCCAGGCTGTCGGTAGCTGTGGATTTGTAGTAGGGGCTGATTATATAGTCGCGATAACGGATATTATCCTCGGGGAGTCGCGCGGAGACTGTGGCACCCGTAACCGGCTGACCGGCGAGGTCATGCACCCAGCCATATACCCGGCAGAGTTCCGGGACAGCCGGATCGCCCGGATCGAAGGCCGAACCCCAGATCGTGTCACGGGTTACCATCGTATCCTGCATGAGTGTATCCGGCAGTACCCCGAAGCTGATTCCGACCTTGTAGCTCCAGAGATAATACTGACCCGAATCCAGCGCGAATACCGCTCGTCCGTTTTGATCTGTCAATGCCACGGCCACTGTCGCGCTCTGCTCGGAGTTAGTCAGGCGCAGGGCCACACCCTGCAGGGCGGTACTGTCGGTTGAACTAAAAACCGATAAACTGCACGGGTAGGCACCGCTTCCGAGATTATCGAAAGCGACCGTGCGCCCCGACCGGGGTATCACGTCATTGTCCCACACGGCACGGGCCACCGCCGAACTGTCCACCTCGATCGGATCGGCAACCTGTTCGACTCGATAGATTTCTGTCGCAGACAGATCCTGGATGGCGGATGTATTGATCATATTACCCCAGTCAATGCCGATATTATCTGCGCTGTCCAGGCTGGAGCGGGAGCTGATCGTGGTGTCCAGGCTGGACTGGTTGTGCTGGCTGGCAAAGCCATCGTTTAGCGTATCCAGTACCGCTTTCAAATTGAAAGCGATCGAATCCAGCCCGGTCCAGTTCTGCTCTTTTACGAAGTAACCATGCGAGCCCGCCCCGCGAATATCCGCTCCCAGAGAGACATAGACGCGCACATTGTAACAGCCCGCTGTGCCCGCGGAATCCGATGCCCGCAGGCGGATTTCATAACTGCCGGTACGCGGATTAGTCACACGACCATCTTCTTCCCCCAGTGAATCGACGAGATCACCCGAGGGGCCGAACTGCAGTATCCTGAGGCTGTCAACATCGACCGGTACAGCATGAGCGGTGGTGTCGAATGTCTCGAAGCTGATTACCACGCTGTCGGCGGAAGAGTTTCCGCAGACTTCAGGCGCAAGAGAAAAGGCCGTCAGATCTGATAAAACAAAAAGACACATTGAGGCCGTCAAAAACAATAGTCCAACTCGATGTTTCACCTGTTCACCTCCCCGCTGAGCAATTTGCTTTTGTTTTCACTATGTGAAAGAATACCGGTGGAAATGACATTGCGAGTCCCTGCGGGCGGGTTGGGATCATCCGGGTCCGCGCTGAAAAAAGCTTCTACCTTCATGGGCGATGAGACAGTATTGTGATACGGCGCCCTTGTGCCGTACTCGATATTCGACGATGAATCATAGACCTGCGTAACCTTAAAAACCAGGCCGTTGTTGCCCGATGTGTCAGAAGCCCAGCCGTCGAGAACACTGCCCGGAATCAGGTACTCGATCAGGTCACCGATTGAGTCCCGCGGATACTGCAGGCGAAAAGTGTCCAGCGGGAGTGAGTCGTAATCGACACCCGCACGCAAATCGAGAGTGTCCCAGCTGACCGGGCTCGACCCCGAGACAACATCCCAGCGGGTCACCCAGGTCGAATCGAGCGTGTATGGATCCCCGCCGTCATTGGGCGGAGGGGCGTGCCATTTAGTGGAATGGATAATCCGGAACGCGTCAATGCGGATATCCATGATGCTGTCCGTGGGTGTTTCATTGAACCCCAGCCCGATAATCGGAAACTTCAGCCTGAGGCTGTCACAGGAATAGCCTGCAACGACTTTGCGCCAGGGCTCCGGCAAACGCCAGAATGACAGGATCGGACCATAATCATAGCCGAATCTGAAATCGGAAGTGTACGTGGCGGAATCATCGGTCGAGACCAAAATCTCCCCCCAGCAGGCTTCGATCTCGCGGTAGCAGGCCCAGCAACTGTATTCGGAAAATACCGAGTTGGCGGTATCAGAAAAAGTCCATGCCGCCAGGCGGCAGAACAGCTCCCTGGAATTACACCAGTCCAGAAGCTCCGGAGCCGTATGAATCCCGGAAAATGTCCTGCGACCGGAGGCTGTGCCGCCACCTGCCAGCGCAGTCCCCGAATCAAGCAGGATCACGCAGGCGGTATCCGAGCCGGCAAATTCCGGTTTGCTGAACGGCACAAGTGCCCCGGATGGGATTTCACAGTAATAGTACAGGTACTGGTTGTCATACTGGTAGGGAAAGATCGTGTCCAAAAACGGTTCGCAGAGAAAGTCCGACTCGCGCTGGTTGACCAGACGGCGCCCATGACCGGATGGCAGGTAATTCGAAGTTCCGAAGCCGAACTCGTTTTCGGTATAGCGGTCTAACGTCATGATCCCGATCAGGCTGTCCTTCAACGATGCGACATAGGGTGAAAGGACCGAATTGGAGATAATCACGCCATCGTAGAGCGAGGTAAGGTTCGAGATCGTGTCGACCGCGGCATCATCGATCAAATCAATATTATAACTGAGATGATCCTGCAGTAATTCGATCAGCACAGTATCCTCGCCGACAGAATTTGTATCTCCTACAATGTATCCAATTTCCAGCGATGTGCCTGACAGACCTGCCAGGCAGGACAATAATATCAGTATCGCCGGCATTATTTTAGTTCTCATCATCCTCCTCTTTGGTTTCGAGTTCCTCCCGGCGAAGCTGGTCCAACAGATCCCAGAACTTCTGTTTTTCCGAGACCGGGAGTTTGAGTTTGGTCTTGAAATCGAGCACGCGCAGAAAATCGGCGATCCTGGGCTGATAATCCGAGGCTCGCAGTTTTTCCAGGATTTCCTCCTGGAGCTCCTGCAGTATCTCAAGGTCTGTTTTCGCCCGGGCTTTGGATTTTTTGCGGACGCTTTGCTTCTTTGATGGTCGGGCAGGGGTCACAGTTTCAGCCTCACCTCGATTTTATCATTCGGCAGGAGCTTGAAACTGCTGGCGCAGACCGGGCAAAAGCCGGACTTATCCCTGCCGGAGAACAGGTTGATCTGACCGCAAACCGGACAGATTGACATAAAAAGTGTATACATTGCTATCCCATCTCAAAAATAAGAAGGTCACAGACCGACGCCGAGGCCTTCTCAGATATTTTCGCAATTGTGAATGATTCCGAGTTCTCCCTTCCGGTCACCACCGCGCCGACAGCATCCTTCGGAAGTACCGCGACCTTCGGATTTATGATCGTAGCCGGAAGGGTGTTGCCGTGAATATCCGTAAGTTCATCATAGCTCACTCTCTGCAGGTCACCGCCGAGCGGGACATTCAAAAACAGCAAGCGCTGTGAAGCGGAATCATCCTCGCTCAGAAGAAACGAGAAATCATAGGCCGAAAGCGCTCCCCAGACCGAGAAATCGCGCACCAGCCAGGCCCTGCGTCCACGCAGGTATGCCAGTGTATCTGTCATATAATCTCACCTCACTTTCAATGGTTACTGCGGATTTTAAGCGGATTTGCCAGTGATCTTTGAGATGGCCGGTAGTTAACCAGCAATGCTTGCGCCTGCCGACGGTAAGACTCGCCCAGGTTCAGGTATTCCCGACCGAGGTAAGTTTTACCGGATGTCGACAACGCGCCCGACTGCAACACCTCCTGAGCTTTCATGCGCGCCACGACCTCGAGCGCCAGGCAGGTTTCGGCCACTTCCAGCTGACGGTCGCCTGAGGTATGATGTTCTTCGTCGATCATGCCCAGCATGGTGACATGGGCTTCCTCCAGGGCCTGTGCCAGGCTCCCATCGGAAACTGAAGCGCTCTCGATTTCATAGTCGATCAGGACCGCCTGACTGCTTTCCAGCGCACCATCCGGCATCAGGCTTACTGTCCCCGATGAGTAACTGATCTGGTAGTCCGCCCCGCGCTGATATATCCGGTAATGATAGTACCAGACAGACACCTGCTGGCCGTCATTTATCTGCCCGTCAGCGAGGTAGCGGATAAGTCCGTCAGAGTAATCGATAGAATAATCGACATTTTCACGATAGATGACCGTCAGCGATTCATCCCTGGCCACCACCACGCTGTGCGGAACCAGGCTGGACTGCATAAGACTGACCCAGTCCGCTGACAGGTTGACCTTCTCATAGCTGGGCGCATTGGATTCACGTCCCTTGACCTTCTCGGAATCGCTTTTGAGCGAACGATGGGGCAGTTTAATCGAGGTTGCGCCGTCGAAATTCAACGGCAGGTTCTCGATTTTACCCAGAGACCGGGCGAATTCGGACAGGTGAAGCCTGAGATTATTGATATTTGAGAATGGCATGATTACTCCTGCAAGATAGTTATCTGCGGTATCCCGGTCAGCCCGGTTATCTGCGTCCCGACCGGAGCTGTGGCGAAATCGCTTATGACCTGAATCCTGATCCAGAATTTCCCGGAGCCGTTGACCGTGGTCGTCTGCCAGTCCGATGGTGTCTGGGTGCTGTCCTGCCAGAGCCTGAGTGTGGCAGGTGATGAATCGAAGTCATAACTTCCCGACAATGGAGTGAAGCTTTTCCACTGTGAACCGTCCCAGTAATACCAGCTGACTGTTCCGCCCGCTCCATTCGTGAACAGGGTGACTTTGACCTGGTGGAACTTTTCGGTTTGACCGAGATAAATGATGTCACCGCTGTCTTTAATCAATTTACCTGAATCGATGTGGTAGATATCGCCTGAGGTATCATCCCCGGCCTCAGTACTGCGGTCGTTAAACGGCGCGGTCGCCCCGGGCCGATACAGAAGCACCTTGTCGAGCAGGCTGAAACCACCTTCTACCGCCTGGGCGGTTGAAAAGGATGAACCCTCGCGATAGCTGTACTGCAGTTGATCCTGGTCGCTTCCGGCAGATTTATTGAAAAAGATATACGGCACACTCCCGTTGTACTTCAAAACGGGTGACCCCGAAAGATCGGTGTCGATGCTGTAAGTCCCGCTCCAGGCAAAATTGTCGTAGTCCTTGAAATACAAATCGCCGTCATCGGAAAAAGCCACACCGACTTTCATGTCATTGGAGGAGGCGGCATGAAAGTCCTTACCCAGGCTGGTCCCGCTGTGAAGCTCCACTTCGGAGTACCAGACCACCGCTGAAGTTTCGATCTTGCGGTAGGCCAGGCTGGTGCCGTCGATGGTGTACACACACAACAAATAGGTGGGCAGGTAGACGAGTTGTGAATATGCCGAAGTTGTGCCGGAAACGAGATCGGTCCCGCTGTCGCTGTCACTCAGCCCCCACAGGGCTCCGTCATTAGTGGACTTCTTCGTGCTTATATAGTAAACGCCCCCGGAAACTCTGGTCCAGCTGACCCACAGCTTATCGTACTTGTCTTTAAACAGGCTGGGATAGTAGTTGTCGTCGCCGTCGTAGATAGTGTTTCGTGAACCCACCGACCAGGTACCATCCGAAAAACTCAGCTTTTTCATCACCAGGTCATGAGAGCTCTCGAGCGTATAGGCAAGATAGATATTCCCGCCTGAATCGATTATCCCGCTGACCGGGTAGTCGGCTGAATCGGTGATAATGCTTGCAGGAGTCGACCAGTTCGTGTAGGGCGGATCGGCATAGACCAGCTTGACAGTGCTGTCATCGGAAGCATAGCAAATCGCCATCCGTCCGGCATAGGGTCCGCTGGCAACCTTGAAGAGCCTGCGGTTGTGGCTGAAGCCGACCGGGTAATCGGCCGATGATGTGTCGATCAGTTTTAACATGGTAGTTCTCCTCGACCGCCCCGATAATCGGGACGGCCGGTTGATTGCGGTTTAGCTGAAATCGGAATCCATGACCAGCGAAGCATCGCCGATCACTTTGGCGTAGCCGATTGATTCGGAGATCACCGCCTGCTCGAATTTCTGTTCGATAATTTTATCGAATTCGACCATGAGAGGCTGGCTGACTACTTCCTCGATCGCGAAACGTCGATCCATGCCGATGATCAGATCCTGGGCGACATCATCGCAACGCACCAGGGTCGCCCCCAGTGGATTGACCATCTTGCCCGAAGACTGGAACTTGAAGCCGGCCAGCGGATCCTGGAAGACATCCAGGTTGAGGATCTTGCGGATCATCGCCTTGTGGCAAATCAGGGTATTCATCTCAAACGGCGCGAACTCGATCCAGAGCTTGATCAGGTCATCGTAATCGAGAGTGCCGGAGCTGTCGGTATTGATTACCGTAGCGGAATTATCGTTGCCGTCGCCGTTTTTGATCACCTCGGCGATCAACGCCACCTTGTCGGCCTGCAGGCGAAAACCGATGTACCACAGAATCGTGCGGAACTGTGCCGAAGACCTGTGACGCAATGTCTTGTAGGAGGTTTTCAGCGCTACCCCGTAGTCAGGCACCGCTACCGTATTGAGTTGTTCGGTGATATTGATCTGCGGAATCTCGGCCCCGTCTCCGATCCTGCGCAAAGACAGGCCGGTGTCGTCAGCCGAAGCATCGATATAGATCGGGGCATAGCGATTCGAACTGATCGCGGTCGAGGTTGCGATCAGGTTGTTGTATTCCGGACGGAGCGCCATCCCGCGCTTGATCTCGCGTACGATAAATTCCGGCATCAGAGCCGGCGCACTGCGGAAGAACTGTTCGACAGTGAGTGAGCCGGGCCCGCTGACCTTGATACCCCGATGTGCCAGTTGACGCTCGAAAGCATCCAGGGGCGATCCCGGCTCGGAGGGATCATATTCATCGCTTTCCAGAAGTTCACTGAGGCTCTTGCCCTGCGCCTGCGCCTGAAGGTACATATCGCGATCGACCTCGATCTCTGAAGCACGCGACAGGTCGACCGATCCACGCGGGGCCTCACGCGCGTTCATAAGCGACAAAAACGATTCGGGGTATTCATTGATTTCATTGATTTGTTCAGATTTCATTGTTTCTCCTATGGCATGTAGACTGTGCAACTCGATGTACCCGACACGGCCAGTACCGTGCCACGGGCGATATTTCCACCGGCCGGATCATTGCCTCCCAGCGCGGGAGCCTGCTTGACCGTTGCGCCGGCACCGCCCACTATCCGGTCGCCCACCGTCGGGTTGGTGGTGGTTATGGGAAGCGTCATGATTCCGCCGATCTGTACCGTGGCAACACGTTTGCCGTTATTGCCGTCGGAAAGGCTGAGGGAAATCAGCTTGCCCAGAACAATGGCACCGTCGGTCGCGGGACCGACCTCGTAATTGCCGGTCAGTTTGACCGCGCATCCCAGGTCGGAGTCGGTCAGATCGTCGACATCAGCGCTCTGGTGGATATCGAAAGTCGCCATAGCCGGAGCTGTCGACTCGAGATTTTGTGTTCTTACACTCATTTGGTTCTCCTTTTACAGGTTAAATCATGGGAACTGATTCCCTCATCACCTGGGCCTCGGCCCATCCAGTTTGTATTTTTCCAGATTATTGACCTTCTGTCTGGCGGACGCGACAGCGCGAAAGCGGGGCCTGTTCGAAAGCAGTTTGTTGAGTTTGCCCTGCAGACGATTATGAAAACTGATCAGTTTCTCGGCCGTCATCTTCGATAACTCCTCAGGCGCAGTCTGGCAGGTGGCGTCTGCGCCGTCATGCAACACCGCCAGGGCGCGCAGTTTGGCCGTCACCTGAAGCGACAGGTAGTCCCGCAGAATCTTTTCCTCGCGGATGAATCGTACTAACTCCGCTGATTTCTGCTGAAACCGGCCGAGGATCTTCTTCAAGCAGTCGAAATCGAACTCGACCGGATCATCATTCTCGAGCTGACGATTGACCTCCAGCAGGTCGACAATCAGTTTTTCCATATCTTCTCCCGTCTATGGCTTGTTATTGTATTGTATTTCTTCAAGTTTTTTTTGAAGGCTTTCCCTGAACTGGTAGAAGTCCGTTCTCCGAAGCATCTGCTCCTTGAGGTAAACCTCCAGGCTCAGCACCCGTCTTTCTAGATTCTGGACAGCGCTGGCATCGGCTTTTTGGGCCAGGTCGATTTTGATCCCGTAGATGGTTGCCAGGTAACCGGCCAGTATTCCGCACACGGTCAGCACGAACGCGACCGCGAAACGAACCAGATTGAGTTGATAGGATCGTTCTTTCTCCGGAGAGGATGACTTCCGGGCTGAACTATTTTTGTTGACTGACGTATAAGAGAACATAATTTTCTCACCAGGAAAGAGAGGTTGTCATGAAGAAGGCTATGTATCCGCTCGTGTTAATTTTTGTTTCGTGCATATTTATTTTCTCCTGTTCCGATGATGACCCGCTTGGACCGCAGACCGCGCCGGCGGTAACCGGGTCGCTTCTGGGACTTGATTCCGATCATCAAAATCTTTACCAGCAGTTCGACAGCCTGGTCACTTATTACCCCAACTACCAGATTGCGGTCGATACAAGCCTGGTGACATTTGCAGTCGAGGTCGCGGATTCCAGCAAGGACTGGTACGATATCTCGATCTCCTCAAGGAAACTGGCGCGTGCCATTATTACCCCCAACTCGGTGGCGATTACCGGCTATTACCGCACAGTCGATGAGCATGATTCACTGTTTTATTTCATCCACGCGCCGGAAATCATGCCCAAGAAACTGCGTGTCGATGACAGCTGGAATTTTTATGTGCCCATGATCCATCATGATGGCCGGGAAACTATCGTCAGTTATCTGAATTTCGGATTCGGCTATGATGTCACACGCACCTACCTGGGCCAGGAAGATATCGTCGTGCCCGCGGGCGCATTTTCCGCCCACAAGATCCGCTCCGAATACAGGCTGATCGGTTCCGATGAGATCGTCAAGACCGACACCGAATACCTGGTCGATGGAATCGGCCTGGTGCGCATGTATTCGCGCGGCAATTTCGGCAATTCGCATATCCTGCTGATCAGCTCCGATCACCCGAAGTACTGAAACCTGTTCGGCAGTCGTCGCTTTGACATGATAACAGCATAAGGTCGCGCTTTTTCCAGGATGCCGGTCGCAGTGAAAATGTCCCCCTTACAGTCGCCGATAACATCTCGATTGTGATGAAATCAGCTCTTGACGATCTGACTCGATAGAGACCTGATTCAAGATCGTTTTGGTTTGAGCTTCTACCCGACGGCCACAGTTTTCGCTTTTTGCCCCGCAGTGGATAACCGATCACGGTCTTCCCACGAATAAGCGCGAGCGGATCTAAGTGTGGAATGACCAGGGTCAGATCGAGATCATCACCTCTGAAGCTGAGAGCGGTGACATTTCCGTTTCTCTCGATCACGAATCTTCCCTGGCCGGAAGATCTCAAATTCAGACACCCCGGATCATCAGCAGGATAATACTGCCCCAAATTATCGACTACAATGAACACCCGACTGCCTGCGCCATTATCCGGAGATTTGATTAGAAGCGTTTCTCCCAGGCTTGCCTTAATGGATGTTTCTCCGGTCCAGTAACTTTTGAACGTCCCGTTACCGCCAAAATCAAAACGATACTTGTGACGGCCCGTTTTTGTCAGGACACTGTCCTGAACTTTAACAAGCAAATGACTGCCGGACCGGTACTGTATCTGTTCAGTGCAGACGCCATCTGTAAAGCTGAAGACCTGGCTTCCAAATCTGTTTCGGCTGAGATCGACGGTTTCAATTTGGCCCCTGTGAAGCCTGACCGGAGCGAGTTTAAGGTGCTCTGATCCAGCAATCTTGCGAGTGTATTCAGTTAACTTACAAGTACTGACTGGACTACCATGTAAATCGGTAATGTTTTCAATTACGAGTTCACAGCGTCCGGTCATTTTTGAGTTGTCTTTATATAGATAAAGCGGAAGCCTGCTTTTGCCCCTCATCGCAAACAACTGCGCATGGACCACCACATCCTCATCGAGCAAACTGTAAAGCTCCCTGACGAGCGGATTTGAATCATGAATTTTTATCTCAGTTTTCGAAGATCTAATTGTCACCCGGCCCCCGGATAATTTGACGTGAACCGGAAGTCCGAAATAGAGCGGACGGGAATACGCTTTTGCAAGTGAGGGCAGTTTTTCGGGAGCAAGTAAGATCCTTCTGCTTATTGTACCTGATTTTTCTTTCTGCTTAGTTTTATTCAGCCCTGTTTCGGATGGTATGCGGGCGATCAGTTCGCGCGCGAATGATGTCCCCGGTGTCGCGCCCCGGTAAACCAGCGAGGTCTCCAGAACCCGTTCGATCTGCCGGTAATTGTAGTGGCAGAGCCGGGCTGATTCACCTTCTTTATAGACCTGGTTGGGCTGATGCTCGCAGTTACGGATATCTTTTCCGCAGATACTGCACTGTGGAAGACTGAAGATAAAGCCGATCGAACCCTCGCGGTACACACCGCCGTCGATATTTCTGGCCAGTGTCTCCGCACCCTCGGCTTTGCGCAACCAGTAAAAATAGACTTTGACCCAGGTCTGGCCCGCATGTTCAACCTTCTCGGCCATAAAATTACGAGCG
Source organism: Candidatus Zixiibacteriota bacterium (assembly GCA_014728145.1). Classification (NCBI taxonomy): domain Bacteria; kingdom Pseudomonadati; phylum Candidatus Zixiibacteriota; species Candidatus Zixiibacteriota bacterium. The sequence goes on from WJMC01000064.1 coordinate 12,656, forward strand.
ATCGGCAGCTGGCTCTTATTGTGTCCCACGAGAACCGGCGAATCAATGATCTTCTCACTGAGGCTGTCGAGCTCATCGGCGGGAAATCGTCCTCCGAAAGAATTCACCTGGTCCGATACCAGGTAAATCGCCCGCACAAAAACATCCTCCCCCTTCAACCGCTTTGGGGGATCGATGCGGTCATTTATAATTCCTGCAAATCGATCGGGATCACAGTCCCGATTTTCAGCCGGCCTGACGCTCAAACGGCCATAAAGTCTCATAAACTGTCCTCCTTTCACTAATCTCCTGCCACCATCATTACCATCACAGCTATGTTGAATCTGACCACAGTTCATTCTCAATATTGGCCGAAACTGTGCAATATTATGCACATCAACCCGTTCAAGCATTACATTAGCACTTCTAACAACTCACATAAGTCGCTATATTCTAACGCACTACAAATACGAGGGGGAATCGTTTCAATACGGCACGGACGTTGCTTTAATAAAATACTAACAAAACCTTTATCGTGTGTGAGGTGGATTATGATTCATGACCGACGAGAAAGATCAGACATGCTCAGGCTGTTTTTCTGGGGCCTGGTAGCGATCATCCTGTATTTGACGTTATCATTTAAACCGGTCTACGGAACTCCTCTCTGGGGACATTTCGATTACTCGGGTTTAGTCAACAATATTGAAGTTCATGACAACAGTACCGAATCAGGTCCGGTGTCATTAATGACCTCAGATGGAATCATCACCTGGGGCAGTAACCTGGATCTGAGCGGGGGAAATTATATCACTGGAAATTATCCGCCCGACGATAGATATCACGATTTTGATCCGGCCGACAATCCGGATTCCGTGCCGGGCATACCTGAACCGGCAACTCTCCTGTTTTTCGGCATCGGTTTCGCGGGTGCCGGAATATATAGAACGCTTAGGCGCTAATTTCATGCTCTCAATCCACCCGGGCTCTCAGAACACCGCTGAGAGCCTTTTTTATATCCGGGCCAGTTTTGGAGCCGGTCTTTCGGTCGTGTCCGGTTCATGACGCAGATTCCAGGCCGCCAGCGCTAAGGCCATGATGAAATCACCGCTGATACCGTCCTCCCAGCTGGCTTCACGAAATTCATTCAGGTTCGACCACCAGCTACCGTCATCAGCTTCCTGCTCGAGATAGGGATAAGCCAGGTCACCTTTCTGGTGTAACATCTCCAGGTTTGCCAAAAGTTCGGCTTTGGCCCGCCCTCCGCGCAGTCCGAAATTGAATCCCTCTGCTCCAATATCCGCAAGTTGCGAAAGGACGACATCGCCCACCCCGGTCGAATCGATCAGTACCCGACCACCGTAGAGCTTTTTGCGCTTTCTGATGGCGGAAAAGACTTCTTCCCATTCACGCCCCCGAAAACGCTCGAAAGCGACCAGCTGGGCCGGTTGCTGAGTCACATCGAGGGTCACACCGACCGTGTACGTCAGCTTGCGAGCGAGGTCCCATCCGCTCAGGTAGCGATGGTCCTCATGCGGTTTTGACAGCCCCGTCGACATCCCGAACGCGCGCTGTATATAGTCCTCGGATATATATTCCCGGCCGGTTTCCACGAAGCCTCCTTCAAGATTCTGCTGTACCTTAAGCTCCGGCAGGGTCTGCCGTTTACTGTTGAGGAATGCCCTGCTGATAAACGGATTTTCCTCGCTCTTGCCCTGTTGCAGGTAAGCTTTCTGAGGACGTTTGGAGAGCTCCAGCGATTTCCGGTAGAAAGCGTTTTTCCCATTGGGGGTAGACACATAATCGAGCATACCGTCCCGGTCAGCCAGGCGAAGCATCAGCACCTCGTTGACCACATAGTCGAATTCCGGCTCGAAAGCGGCCTCATCGAAACAGCAGTAGTCGTAATCCTGACCCAGGATATACTGCCCCCGGTTGCGTGTAGAACGGCATGAGAAGACCGCCCCGTTGCCGAAATACAAACGCGGATAAGGTGTGTAGCGGACACAGTTGACCAGGATCTCCAGAAGCGGACGTCCTTTGATCAGGCGCAGGACATTGTCGAAGACTATCCCGGCCTGATCCTGTGTTATTGAACAGTTGACGGCGGCGTATTTCGGCATTTTATCGTACCGCAGATCCCGGATCTTGAACAGGCAACGATGCAGGATCTTGACAGCCTGCGCCAGGCTTTTGCCCCAGCGGTTGCCGGTATGCAACAGGTTTTCCGGCTTGTTCGAGTTGCGCAACCAGCGCGCCTGTCCCGGGTGAAGTTCAAGCTCCAGGAACTCCCGCGCGAAAAAGACCGGATCGGTCAAGGCCCGGCGCCAGCGATTCTGCCTGGAAAAATTTCTCGAACTCATCGGCGCTCAAGTTCTTTTCTGGCCTCGTCGCGGTCGATCAGCCCGGCCTTGTATTTCATCACCACTGTCTCCACCCGTTTTTTCTCGGATTCGGTCTTTTCATTCAAGCCATAGATCAGCTCATTTTTAAAACTGACCCGGCATCGTCCGGCAATGCCTTTGAAAGCCAGTTCAAGCGAAGCCATCCACTCCAGAAATCCGGAAGCCGCCGCCTGCAGTGCCCGCACCTGCCTCTGAACCAGTTCGTACTTGAACATCGCCCAGTTCTGGGTGGTGCCATAGGAGTAACCCAGCATGAACGGCGCCAGGTGTGTCCCGGCGCAGATGTCCTCCAAAAGCGCTTTATGATTGAGATACCATGAGCGCGAGGACGAGACCTGCGAGGAGGGGCCGATATAGTCGATCCGGATATCGTCCCACGTGATCGGATTGTCCTCAGGCCGAAAATCGGTAAACATAGAGGCGGTCTGCTCGAAATAACCGTTGGCCCGGTTAATATAGCTGTCATCAGATTCACCCGGCTTCTTTTCCGGAGGCTTGACTTTGACATGCAACCTGTGATAACCGGCATTATGCATACTCTTCTGCATATCAGAAAGCAACTGTTGCTCGACTCTGGCTACAAACGGTATCGAGCGCAGAAGCGACCTGCCGGCGGGATTGGTGGATTCGGAGTTGAAACCATAGAAATACACAGCCGGAGAATCGAGCGCGACCAGCTTTTCGTCCTGTTTCTGGTAGATTTTGTAATGACCGTCCCTGAGACGATACTCGAGGCTGGCCGGGTCGATGAAATAGAAGTAATCGATGCCGTCCATCTGTGGCAAGGCCACAACTTCGCCGGCTACACTGCCGGTCGTGTAGAGGCTGTTGAAGTATTCGATCAAAAGTGCCTGGATATCGGCAAAGCGCTGGTTGCGCCGGTCGTAGATACGACGAAACATGCGACTGACGACAGCAACCGCCTGCTCACCGTCACCATCGCCCTCATATTCGATTTTGACCGGTGAAGCCGACATCGCGCTCCAGGTCCAGATGGCCGAGTTCAAAATCGGGATGCTGTCGCGCAAAAAGCGATAAAGCCTGATCCTTGTTTCGGGGCTGTATGAGTTCGATAATGAAATCGAGTTATTAAAATCGTAGTCGACCCTGTTTTTGAATTCAGGCCTGCTCTTGAAACTGGCCACCGCTTCGGGAAGCTGTCGGCCTGATTCAGATTTGAAGTGATCCGCATTAGTTTTAAACAGACTGCGCAGTTTTCTTTTTAGATTCATCTCTTCTCCCGTTTTTTTAATTCCTCCGGGAGCGCATTTTACCGCGGTTTAATGGTAAAAATGCAATGCGATTTTTCTTGACTAACATCTCCGCTATGGTTATTTTTATCATGCAGAATGACAGGGAGTGCTGTCTGATTGGTCTTTTGGAAGCCAAAAGCACATTTCCGTTTATATCCCCGCCTTGCCAATAGATGGTGCTCCCCTTTTTTATGCGTCGCAACTTATGCGTCATTGTAAAACGCACCTCCCCATCAACTTACAGTCCACTAACATTTACCTGACGGAATCACAAGACGCAAATTATGCGTTCCGGGCCTGCGACGGTGCAGTGCGGGCCTTCTCGTAACATATTTTATTGTAACAGATTACGACGGATGCTCGGCGATGATCCCGTTTTGGCACGGGGTTTGTATATATATAGGGCGTGCGAGATGGTTACACTTTAAGCTATTAACAGGTAAAAGCAGACTCTTCTTATTTGATAGTGGCTTGAGTGATTCATCGGTAAGGTTCGAGAGGTGCAGAGAGGTTCTGTGAGGGAACCTCCTCTGCGTGAAGATTCGACCCCCTTTAAGGGCTTTCCATATAAACTGTTTCTCCTCCTGGCCGGCTTGCAATGAGTCGGCCTCTTTTTTTTGCCTTAAATGGATCTGCTGTCAGAGGCGGAAGCGATCGATATCTTTAAGATCATACGGTGCTACAGTCAGCTTGTATTCGTTATCGCTTTTGGTATCGGTGACCGTGATCTCGACTTGCGCCTCGTGTTTATCGTCGCAGTAACGGGCGGTCGTACGGGCGGCGATTTCGATCTCTTGCGGGCCGGAAGTCCCGCGCAACAGCACGATCGGTGAACCTGTACCTTTCGCCTCGAGCATGATATCGCCGTTTCCGGCACAGGCTTCGATTCTGTCATTTTCTTCCTCTTTCCTGCCAACCACCATCTTGACCTGCGGATTGATCCGGAAATGGCGTCCCACCCGAAGCAGATTGAGATCGTCGAAAGTAACATCCTGCTTGTAAGTCAAAAGATCCTTTAGCTTTTTGGAGTAACCCGGGTCGGTCAAAAGGCATCCCGCGGCCGGAGTGGGGTAATCCTCGAGACCGTATTTTTTTGCCAGCTCCATCTGCGGTTTTCGTGACCGGCCGTTGAAATCAAAAAGCTTTTCGCGGTCGACCAGTCCCTGTTGTTCGGGTATGGTAGGTTCAAGCAGTTTGGCAGATAACGGTCGCAGAAGTGTACCCTCGACCCCGGCTTCCTTTTCAACCAGGTTGAGCGAATTGCGCATCTGCGATTTAGGTCTCTGCCCCAGCACCTCGCCGGTGATCAAAAAATCCGCCCCGCTCATGCGCATAAACTCCTTCGCCTCCCTGAGCATCAAAATCCGGCAGTCGACACAGGGATTCATGTTCTTGCCGTAACCGTGTTTGGGATTCTTGACTATGTCTATGAATTTCTGTCCGAGATGCATCAGCTTGACTTTAAAACCGAACTTCTCGGCCATCGGCTCCGGATTCTGGGAGCAGGAGGACTTGTCCACTATATCGCATCCGAAATGAGTCAGAAACAACAAAGCGGTCACCTCGATATCCTGCTCGAGCATGCTCAGAACCGCCAGGGAACTGTCCAGCCCGCCCGAAAACAGGGCTACGCATTTTGCTTTTTTATCGGTCATATCTATCTTTCCACCTCAATACAATACCGCTCTGGTATGATTTTGTCAGTGGCAATTAATACTGCCGTATATAAAAGTCAAGGGTCATATTTACGCAAATTCTGCGCTGGCGACAACAGGAATCAGGACAAAAAAAAGGCAATCTGTGTATAATTACTCAACAATCCCCGCAAAAATAAATTTTGTCCCGTAAGACACTGCCTGGTTTTATGTTACAGCTGTACAATCCTGAAACAGATCGGCCTGTCATGTTTTTTTCTTTTGCCTTCTTCGAGGTGGCATGTTATCATGTTGTCCGGCAGTAATTTGCAAATCACGCCTTGAGGGGAAAACAAGTTGAAACTTTGGCCCTGCTCTAAGCGTTAAATTGATAAGAAGATACGGGGGTAGTATTAATATATCAAGCTCCTCGCCAACTTGACAGATACATTTAATAGATTAAATTACCTGTGAAAATATTTTCCCTGGAGGAATTATGCGAAATAGACAAGGTTCAGGATTCTTACCGGTTACTCTCGCGCTGATCGCGATTGCACTGATATGGCTGGTCGGTCATGGTGAAGCTGGCGAAGCCGGGGTCAACGCCCAGCAGTTGTTTGTTGTCGATACGGTCGATCTGCGCCAGGAAAATCCCGAGGCTTATACCCCCGGGGAGAAATCCCCCAAGACCATAGCGCATTATACCCGCCTGCTGGCGAGTATGGCATATAAAATCCATAACAACTATATGGAAGAGATCGAGGCTGAAAAGCTGACCCGCAACGCGATCGACGGCATGCTCGATCAGCTCGATCCGTTCTCAGTGGTACTGGAACGCAAATCCTACGATCAATTGATGGAGAAAACCCATGGCAAATACGAAGGCCTGGGAATCGTGATTGCCAAGCGCGGCGATTACATCACGGTTATTTCGCCGTTTGAAGGCACCCCGGCTTATAACATGGGTATCCGGGCAGGTGACAAGATCATAGCTATCGACGGCATCGACACCCGGGATATGACGGTCGATGAGTCCTCGGACCTGATGCGTGGCGAGGCCGGCACCTCGGTTGAGATTACTATCCAGCGCCCAGGCCTGGATGAGCCTCTCGATTATGAAATCGAAAGAGCGATTATCGAGCTTAAATCCGTTAATTACGCCGGAATGATGGATAACAATATCGGTTACGTGCGTCTTTCCAAGTTCTCGGAGACAGCTACCGAAGAGCTTCGCACCACGATCGACAGCCTGATCAACACCGGCCGTATGGAGGGCTTGATTCTCGACCTGCGTTCCAATGGCGGAGGTTTGCTCTCGCAGGCTATCGAGATTGCCAACCTGTTTCTGGATATGGGCAACACGGTAGTCTCAACCAAGGGCCACCAGGCTTCAACCTATCGTGAATACGCCTGCCGCAACGAACCTATCTTCCCCGACAAACCGCTGGTGATTCTGGTCGATGGCGGTACCGCTTCGGCTTCGGAGATCGTCTCGGGCGCTATCCAGGATTGGGACCGCGGTATAATTATAGGCAATACGACTTTCGGCAAGGGTCTGGTTCAGCAGATATTTACGACCTCCGATCCGGACATCGCTTTAAAGCTGACGACCGCGAAATACTATGTTCCCTCCGGTCGCTGTATCCAGAAACCGGAACGTGCCACCAAGCATCCGGAAGACCTGATCGCTGAAGACGACGGCGAGATCGTAGAGGGTGATGAAAAAGAGACACCTGAGGAAACCGAGCTGTTTTTGACCAAGGGTGGTCGCCCGGTCTACGGTGGTGGCGGTATTGTGCCCGATATCGAAATCGAACGCGAGACCTGGAAACCGCTCGAAATCAACCTCGAGCGTCAGACGATGTTTTTTGATTACGCGGTTAAGTATGTCTCCGAGCATCCGGAAATCGGCGACGATTTCGAAGTGACTGAAGAGATGTTAATAGACTTCAAGGACTTCACCGACGAGAAGGAATTCACCTATAAGACCAACCTCCAGAAGAAACTCGAGGATTTTGAGAAAGCGGCTGAAGATGCCGAGATGGAGGATCGTTTTGCCGACAAGATCGAGGAACTGCGCGAGCTGGTCGCTCTCGAGAAGGAAAATGATTTCATGGAAAGCCGTGACTGGATCATGCGCTCGATCAAGCGGGAGGTAATCCGCGCCAAGTTCGGCGAAAGCGGAGTCTACGAGCACATGGTGCTCAAAACTGACCCGTACGTTAAAAAGGCTATTGAAATTTTGACCGAAGATGAAACCTATTCTGACCTGCTGACTGTAAAGTCAGATTCATGATTTTGTAAATACTTTCTCCACAGGGGAGGCTCTGCCTCCCCTTTTTTTTGTTTAATTTCCAGTTGACACTTGCCGATTAAAAACCAAAAAAACATTTTACCCTTATGGACAGATCGTACGCACAGTTTGCCGAGTACTATGACCTGCTGGGCTGGTCCGATTTTTCGAGAGCGGTTTTCCCCCAGTTGACAGCATTCTTCAAGAAGCAGGAAAAGAAACCCGCCGGTTTTCTCGATCTGGCCTGTGGCACCGGCACCCTGGCATTCAAGCTGGCGGAGTTCGGAATCGAAGTTACCGGGCTGGATATCTCGCCCGAGATGATCGAGGTCGCCCGTGCTAAAAGTACGGCTGACAGTACCAATCCCCGATTTGTCATAGGCGATATGGCCGATTTCGAACTGGATACTAAATTCGACATGATCGGCTGTTTCTTCGATTCGCTCAATCATCTCCAATCACCGGAAATGATCCAGGACACGTTCCGTAAGGCCCATGATCATCTCCATCCCGGAAGCTGGTTCGTATTCGATATCCTGACAGTATCCGGGCTAGAAAACTGGCGTCCCTACAGCCGTATAAAAACCAATTTGTTCTTCGTCAACCAAAAAGCCCGCTTCGACCCGGAGAACCTGCGCACTCAAATCAAAATCGAGGCATTCATTCGAGATGAAGACGGAGAAAGCCGTCACGTGGTCGAAAACTTCACCGAGATCTGCATCACCGACAACCAGCTCAAGCAGTTTTTACAGAGAGCCGGTTTTGTAAAGTACATCATCAAATCCTTCAATCCGGATGAAGCTGTCGAGGAAGCCGAACGATTCCTGGTGTTTGCACGCACCTGATCATGGGTCCGGGATATTTTGCTTTACAGCCGGGCTGATTTGTATCATATTCAGTGACTATGAGATTTAAGCGGATCATACTTTTGATACTCGATGCCTGCGGGGTAGGTGCCCTGCCCGACGCTTTCCGTTACGGTGACGCGGGAGCGAATACAATCGCCAATACCTCCGAGAAAGCGGGTGGGCTGAACCTTCCGAACCTGGCAGAACTGGGCCTCGGCAATATCGTCCGTATCAGGGGAGTGCATCCGGCCGATAACCCAAAGGCCTATTATGGCCGGATGGTCGAAAAGTCAGCCGGCAAGGATTCCACCGTGGGACACTGGGAAATCGCCGGTATCATTATGGACAAACCGTTTCCGGTCTTTCCCACCGGTTTTCCAGCCGACCTGATAGCGCGCTTTGAACTCTCAAGCGGTTTCGAGGTGATCGGCAACCGTCCCGCTTCCGGAACGCAGATAATTGCCGAACTGGGCGATCAGCACCGCGAAACCGGCAAGCTGATCGTCTACACTTCCGCCGACAGCGTTTTTCAGATCGCCGCCCATATCGATGTCGTACCGCTCGAAAAGCTCTATCATGTCTGCCGGATCGCGCGCGATATGCTGTCCGGTGAATGGGGTGTCTCACGGGTGATCGCGCGTCCTTTTGAAGGTGAATCTGGCAACTATGTGCGCACCGCTGACCGCAGGGATTTTTCGCTACCGCCTCCCTCTGATACAGTACTGGACAAGCTGACTGCCACGGATCACAATGTAATCGGGATCGGTAAAATCGAGGATCTCTTCTGCTCACGCGGTCTGACCGAGAGCTATCATACAAAAGACAATCTGCACGGCGTGGAACTGACGCTCGATCAGTTAAAGCAAACCGACACCGGATTGATTTTCATCAACCTGGTCGATTTCGATATGCTCTGGGGTCATCGCAATGATTACAAAGGATTCGCCCGCGGACTCGAGGAGTTTGACAAGAGACTGCCGGAAATTTTGGACGCGTTGAGTGATGACGACCTGCTGATTATGACTTCCGACCATGGTTGCGATCCGACCATGGAATCAACCGACCATTCCCGTGAATACGTACCGCTTCTGGTGTTTTCGCCGGTCTTGAAAAAAGCGAAGTCGCTTGGGATCCGGGAAACTTTTGCCGATGTCGCGGAAACGATCTGCCAGAATTTTAATCTGCAACCATTTAACTCCGGAGCAGGATTTTTAGATGTCCTCGATTGAAGAAAAAGCCCGTCACGAAGCGCAAACTGCCATGAGGAAAGCCTACGCGCCATACTCTGAATTTCGCGTGGGAGCCTCCCTGGTAACAGAAAGCGATGACATCTTTTCGGGATGCAATATCGAGAACTGCTCGTACGGCCTGACTGTCTGTGCCGAGAGGGTAGCGCTTTTTAAAGCGGTCTCGGAAGGCTGTCGCAAGTTCAAACTGCTGGTGCTGACCTCCGACAGCGATAAAGCTATCGTGCCCTGCGGAGCCTGCCTGCAGGTACTGGCCGAGTTTTGCGATGACCTGAAAATTATCGTCTACAATGGTGACATGATCGGGCGAACATCCCTGGCAGAACTTTTGCCGCACAGGTTCAGGTTGTAGTCATGAAACAGCTTCAAGCACTAATAGATCATACATTGCTAAAGGCCGATGCCACTAACCGGCAGATCATGCAACTCTGCAATCAGGCCAAAAAGTACCGCTTCAAAACCGTCTGTATCAATCCGACCCATATCGAACTGGCGGTCCAGAACCTGAAAGGCTCAAAAGTCGGCATCTGCACTGTGGTAGGTTTTCCGCTGGGCGCATCGACTTCGGACACCAAGCTCTACGAGGCTGAAATCGCAGAGAACCTGGGCGCGACTGAAATCGATATGGTTGTCAATGTGGGCGCTGTCAAGGACGGCAACCTGAACCTGGTTAAAAATGATATCCTGAACGTCCGGCGCGGGTTGTCCGGGGCCAGCCTGCTCAAAGTGATCCTCGAGTGCTCGCTTCTGACTGACGAAGAGATAAAGACAACCGCCAGGATCGCTGTCGATTCCGGGGCTGATTTCGTCAAGACTTCAACCGGTTTCAATGGCAGTGCGACAACCGAACAGGTTACCCTCTTGTTCGACACAGTCGGGCGCAAAGCCGGCATCAAAGCGGCCGGAGGGATCCGTGATTTGAAGACAGCCCTGGCCATGGTCGAGGCCGGAGCTTCACGCATCGGCACCTCTTCTGGTGTCCCGATAATCGAAGACTACCTGAACGGATCGGGATTGTGACCGCGCTCGAACTGATCATAAAAAAACGCCGTGGCGAAGCCCTGACGAAGCCAGAAATCGAGTTTCTAATCGATAGTTATACTGCCGGCAGGATTCCTGATTACCAGCTCTCGTCATTTCTGATGGCCTCCTTTCTGAACGGTCTCGACGAATCCGAAACTTTCTACCTGACCGAGACCATGCTCAACTCGGGCAAGAGCGTCACTTTCGACGACGCTCTCCGCCCCATCTCGGACAAGCATTCCACCGGCGGGGTGGGCGACAAGATCAGCCTGACATTGTCGCCTCTGATGTCCGCTCTCGGTTATAATATCGCCATGCTTTCCGGACGGGGCCTGGGGCATACCGGAGGAACCCTCGACAAGCTCGAATCGATCCCGGGATTGAACCCATTCTGGACTGAAAATCAGATCAAGTCCCGCCTCAAAAAGACCGGCATAGCAATTTCAGGCCAGACCAGAAACATCGCTCCGGCTGACGGCAAAATCTATGCCCTGCGCGACCTGACCGGAACGGTCGAATCGATCCCGCTCATCACCGCCAGCATCCTCTCCAAAAAACTTGCATTAAAAACCGACGCTATCATCTTCGACATAAAAGTCGGCTCCGGCGCTTTCATGAAGACCCGTAAGGATGCGACAAACCTGGCGCGCTCGCTTCTTTCCGTCTGCCGGAAATTCAAGCGCCGGGCGGGTTGCCTTTTGACCGATATGTCCGAACCGCTCGGGTACCAGGTCGGTAACTATCTCGAAATCATGGAAACCGCAGAGTTTCTAAAAACCGGCACTCCTGACGATATACGCGAAGTTACCTACCGGCTCGGCTATGAGATCATTCGATTCTACAATCCCGTTGCGCGGAAAAAAGCAGTCTACGATAAATTCGACCAGGCTGTCTCGGATGGAAGCGCGCTGGCTCGGATGGTCGAATTCGTCGTTGCCGCAGGTGGCAGAAGCGATCTGCTTGAAAACCCGAAGGCTTTTTTCTCGCCTACCGCGCGTGGCTACATCAAAGCCGATAAAGCAGGTTACCTGGCCGAATACGACA